>CAZQRE010000170.1:0-1587 GCA_964595695.1 uncultured Dehalococcoidales bacterium | reverse complement strand
GAGCAGGGACTGCGGCTTTTATGGCATGCTCGCTTGGCGATGACATCAGGATGAGACTCAGAATGCCCTACATAGCCACCAACATCAGCCTTGATTATACTCAGTGTAATACTCACCATTCCCTCCTTAAATAGTAATCAGGGGTGTTTAAGAGGGCGTAGCCCTCTTCTATTATCTTTCCCCTTCCCCTTGGGAAGGGGATAAAGGGGATGGGGTTTAATTAATAATCAATCCCCCTCCGTGCCGTTATCCCCTCATCATGGAGATGCTTAATCTTCAGCATCTCAGTGACCAGGTCAGCTAGTTTAATTAACTTGGTATCAGCCTTGCGACCGGTAAGGATAAGCTCCACATTCTGCGGCTTATCACCAATAAGCTTAATCACCTCATCCAGCTCAATCAGCTTCCAGGCTGCGGCTAAATTCACCTCATCCAACACCACCAGGTCATAGCTACCACTGAGCATAGCCTCGCGGGCAGCGGCCAAAGCCTGCTTTGCCTGCTCTCTTTCCTCCGGCTTAATATTCGCTGGGTCAACGAATCCTTTTTGTCCGAAGCTAGCCACAGTGACATTAGGCAATTTAACCAAGATATTGCATTCACTGCAAGGATAATCACCCTTCATAAAGTAGACAATATATACCCTCAGCCCGTGACCCAAGGCCCGAATCACTACCCCTACTGCTGCTGAAGTCTTGCCCTTCCCATCACCGGTAAAAATCTGAACCACACCATGGCTAAACGGTTCGGGTAGCGAACAATTATGTAATAATTCTTCTTCTGTCAATAAAGTCCCCTGACCAAAAATGGGTAGCAGGATAGCTGAAGACCAAGGCTACAGTGAGGACAGTTTACCAACCCGACTCGACTATGTCAAGGAACAAGCGGGAGAGCATTGTTATCACCGTTACAATAATGCTATAATACAAGCCAAAACTCACAGAACCTGGTTGGTATGGATAAGGGGGGTTATAACCAGAGGGGGTGAGGTTAGCATAGAAATAGTCCCTGCCATAGACCTTAGATATGGTAAGTGCGTTCGCCTTTATCAGGGCGACTATAATGAGGAGACGATATTCTCTGATGACCCGGTAGAGGTTGCCCTGGAGTGGCAATCGCTGGGGGCACCAAGGCTGCATATTGTCGACCTCGATGGTGCGGCTACGGGTGAGCTTTGTAATCTGGATATTATAAAAGAGATAGCCAGCGCCGTATTAATTCCTACCCAGCTAGGTGGTGGCATTCGCCGGCTGGAAACGATAGAGCAACTGCTTAAGACTGGCATAGAGCGGGTCATCCTGGGCACAGCCGCCGTAGAAGACCCCAGGCTTATTGAACAGGCGTGCCGTAAGTTCAGCGAGTCTATTATTGTTAGTATTGATGCCAGGGAGGGACATATTGCTATCCACGGCTGGTGTCAAGAAACGGGGCTAAAGACTGTAGAATTTACCAAAGCCATGGTGCAACTCGGGGTAAAGCGTTTCATCTACACTGATATTAGTCGTGATGGCACCCTCACCGAGCCAAATTTTGCCACTATCGCTGAGCTGGTCAATACCATCAGTTTACCTATTATCGCCGCCGGTG
>CAZQRE010000169.1:0-1663 GCA_964595695.1 uncultured Dehalococcoidales bacterium | reverse complement strand
GCTGATAATTTAGAAAGTCTTATTGCTCAACTTAATGGTATGAAGGTAACTTTAGCCACCGGGGAAGAAATAATCCTTAATACCGAGGGCTATATGCTGGATAGGACTGAGATGAGCTTCGTTGAGCGCTTCTTGCATGCTATTAGCGACCCCAACATTGCTTATATTCTCCTTTCTCTGGGCACCATAGGAATTATGGGCGAGATTTACAGTCCGGGGGCATTCTTCCCCGGAATTATAGGTGGTATTAGCCTGCTTATCGCCTTCTACTCTTTAGGCGTTCTCGATGCCTACTGGGGGGGAATATTGCTTATCCTGCTTGCCTTCGCTTTCTTTACCGCTGAGGTATTTACTACAACCTTTGGTCTGTTCACCGCCGGCGGCGTAACCTCACTAGTTATTGGTTCCCTAATCCTATTTCCTGGAGCGGCTCCATTTCCTCAGGTAGACTGGTGGCTAATTGCCACTACTGTAATTTGCATTACTGCCTTCTTTGCTTTCGTGATTAACCGAGTAATCCGAGCCCACCGCCACCAGCCATCTGCAGGCAGGGAAGAGCTGGTAGGAAAGACGGCTGTAGTCAAGATAGCCCTGGGACCCAAAGGGGTAGTTTTCATTCAGGGCGAACGCTGGGCGGCGGTATCAGAGAAAGGTCGGGTAGAACCTGAGGAGGAGGTGATTATAACCAGGGTTGACGGCTTAAAACTATGGGTAACCAAGAAAGAATAAAGGAGGTAAACAAATGAATTGGGCTTTTATCGGTATAATTGTTTTAGTTGTGTTCATGCTCGGTTCAATGGCAATAAAAATCGTTCCTGAATATGAGCGGGGGGTTGTCTTTCGCCTGGGACGGCTAATTGGAGCTAAGGGTCCCGGTCTATTTCTCATCATTCCTTTTGTTGACCGAATGATAAGGGTAGACTTGCGGGTGGTGACTATGGATGTCCCATCACAGGAGGTAATCACTAAGGATAATGTTACCGTCAGGGTAAATGCAGTAGTATTTCTGCGAGTGGTTGACCCTGAATCATCTGTAGTCAAGGTTCTGGACCACATCAGAGCCACCTCACAGATATCCCAAACAACATTGCGAAATGTATTGGGGCAGTCTGAACTCGACGAACTACTCTCACAAAGGGAAAAACTTAATGAGACGCTGCAGAGGATAATTGACGAGCAAACTGACCCATGGGGGGTGAAGGTGAGCGCAGTGGAGATTAAGGAGGTTGAACTCGATGAAACGATGAAACGGAGTATGGCGGCTCAGGCTGAGGCAGAAAGAGATAGACGAGCCAAAATTATCCATGCCGAGGGTGAGCTTCAAGCCTCAGAGAAGCTGGCTCAAGCTGGAGCTGTTATGGCTAAGGAACCAGTCACGCTACAGCTTCGCTATCTACAAACACTGACTGAAATAGCTTCAGAAAGAAATAGCACCCTAATCTTCCCCCTGCCCATCGACCTTATCAGTATGTTTATGAACCGAGGTGCTATTACACAGTCAAGCGAAAAGACTACTAAATAGCCACCGGGCAAAATATTAACCTAATAAGAAGTAGGCTCAGATTTCCTACTAGAGTAGGCCGGGGGGTGAGATTTTATTTAACCACTAGGGTAGCATCCCCGGCCACAATTCTAGTCAGGCTTCCATCTAACTGACGCAATA
>CAZQRE010000168.1:0-1689 GCA_964595695.1 uncultured Dehalococcoidales bacterium | reverse complement strand
TGCTAACTCACTGTTTAGTATTTAATGGCTTTATTTTCCCGTCACTATTCTATAATTTCCCCTGGTCAGCACGAGAGGGGGTAGCCCTTATTTTTACACCGGCAAATCAATCTTATAATTTTTCAGAGTGTCTCTGATGAAGGCGGCTGATTTTTCATCAGCCTCGGTGAGAGGCAGGCGCGGTTTGCCGACATTGAACCCAATATAGTTAAGGGCGTATTTCACTGGAATAGGGTTGGAGACAATAAACAGGGCGTTAATTAAGGGCAGAAGGTGGCGATGGATGCTGGCGGCTTTGTCTGTTTTACCACTGGTAAAACTATCGAGCATTTCCCTGATTTGTTTGCCCACCAGGTGGGAGGCAACGCTAATCACACCGTAGCCGCCCAGGGCTAGTATGGGCAGGGTATCGCTGTCATTGCCACTCCAGACGAGAAAATCGCTATCGGTGTTATTGATAATCTTGGCAATTTCACCCAGATTACCACTGGCTTCTTTTACTCCGATAATATTGTCGATGTGGCTTAGCTTGATAACCGTGTCAGCCGATAGACTAACAACGGTGCGTGACGGCACATTGTAAAGGATACAGGGTAGCTTAGTCCCCTGAGCAATAGTCTTGAAGTGCTGGTATAAGCCTTCCTGAGTCGGTTTATTATAGTAGGGGACGACTAATAGGCAGGCATCAACCCCGGTTCCCTCTGCTGCTTTGGTCGTCTCCAGGGCCTCGGCTGTGCTATTGCTGCCAGTGCCAGCTATTACTGCCCCTCGTTCACCTATGGCTGATTTTACCTCAGTGAACAGGCGTAGCTCCTCATCTCGCCTGAGGGTGGGAGATTCTCCGGTGGTGCCTACGACCGCCAACCCTTCACTTCCTGAGTTGAGAAGGGCTAAAGCTAGCCGCTTGGCTTGCTCATAATCAACCTTTCCTTCTTCATCAAAGGGGGTTACCATTGCGGTAAGTAATCGTCCAATTTTTTTCAATTTCCTAGCCTCCCGGGTGTATCCACCCTCTATTAATCATTTCTTCAGCAATCTGGACTGCGTTTAGAGCTGCTCCCTTACGCAAATTGTCGGCTACGACCCACATAGTTAAACCATTGGGGTGGGAGGCATCTCGGCGAATACGGCCGACAAAAACTTCATCGGTGCCAGTTGCTGCCCACGGTTGGGGATAGAGACTGATAGCCGGGTCATCTAATACCTTGACCCCCGGAGCCTGGGCGAGAATATGCCGTGCCTCATCGGGAGACATAGGCTGAGAGAATTCTATATGGATTGCTTCGCTATGTCCCATAAATACCGGGACTCGCACACAAGTAGCCGAAATGGCTATATCATCAGCATGCATTATCTTCCTTGTTTCTTCCACCAGCTTCCACTCTTCTTTGGTGTAGCCATTATCCAGAAAAACATCTATTTCGGGCAGTAAGTTAAAGGCAATTTGGTGAGGGTAAACATGGGGGGCAGTGGCTTGTCCATCCAGTACCTGCTTGGCTTGCGTTGATAGCTCCTCCACTGCTGCTGAACCAGTGCCTGATACTGCCTGATAGGTATCGACAATAATGCGCTTGATAGGGTTAACCTTGTGTAATGGGTATAGAGCCACTACCATTTGAATGGTGGAGCAATTTGGATTAGCTATAATCCCCTTATGCCATTTAATGTCTTCGGGATTGACCTCAGGCA
>CAZQRE010000167.1:563-1741 GCA_964595695.1 uncultured Dehalococcoidales bacterium | reverse complement strand
CGGTTGCAGTATTGTCCGGCGGTGCTCAAGGCGGGGGAACAGCTCCTCATAGGGCACACCATTTATGATAATAGCCCCGTTGCCCGGCAACAGCCTTACCTGAGCCACCGCTGTCTTGCGTCTACCTGTCCCATAGAAATAAGCTTGTTTTTCCATTTAACCCTATCCCCTCTATCCCCTTCCCCTTGATAAGGGGAAGGGGAATTATAATTTCTGAAGGGGCGGAGCCCCTTCAGACTTTCCCCTGTACTTTAGTTGAGCTAGCCTTTGTCTGACCCAGGTGAGGATGGGTATCACCGACATAGACCTTGAGTTTTTTCATCATAGCTGCACCCAGGCGGGTGTGAGGCAACATACCCTTGACGGCATGCTCAATCACACGCGTTGGGTGAGTCTGCATCATTTCCTCTAAACTGATGCTTTTGAGTCCCTTAGGATAGCCTGAATGCCTATAATAGAGTTTCTGCTTAGCCTTATTGCCAGTAAACCGAACCTTATCAGCGTTGGTAATAACGACAAAATCGCCCGTATCCAGATTAGGACTGAATATGGGTTTGTGCTTACCCATAAGTAAGCTGGCGGCCTGAGTGGCTAGCCTGCCTAAAATTTTACCCGAGGCATCAATAACATGCCATTGCCGCTCAATATCAGATGCCTTAGTGCTATAGGTTTTCATCATATCTCTCCGAGGGGGCGTGGATAATTTATTTGCATAAGGCACAGCCCACAGGCAGGAGCAGTTGGTCCAGCCAGTCCCGTTTTTTTTGCCTCAACTATACTACGAAACTCATCAACCGACATTCTACCCAAGCCGACTTTGATTAAAGCGCCTATTGTATTGCGCACCTGGTGATGTAGGAAGGATTTAGCTACCATATTGAAAACAGCCAATTCCCCGTTTCTCTCCGTTTCTGCCCGATACACACTGCGCACCGTGCTCTTTATCCCAGCCTTGATACAGGTAGTAAATGAGGCGAAGTCATGCTCGCCAATAAGAGACTGACACGCCCGATTCATAATCTCAATATCTAGGTGGTTAGCAACAGGGTAAGCAAAGCCTCGGCTGATTGGAGACCGAGTCCGGCTATTTAATATATAGTAATTATATTCTCGGCTAAGAGCATCACGCCTAACATTAAAAGAATCGCTTGCTCTGTGCGCTGCCTTAACCGCAATAT
>CAZQRE010000167.1:0-553 GCA_964595695.1 uncultured Dehalococcoidales bacterium | reverse complement strand
GTCTAGGATTAAAAGAACCATCTACCTGATATGCCGCTTTAACCGCGACATCCCGGGGTAAGTAATAGTTTAACCCGTTAATAAAGGTCTGTGGAGGAAGAAGTGACTCGGTCCTGAAGCTAACCGCCTGTCCTTTGGCATGAACCCCAGCATCAGTTCGGCTAGCCGCTGTCACCCGGCTCCTTTCCCCAGTAAGCTTCCGCAGGGCTTTCTCTGTCTCTCCTTGAATAGTAGGCAGGCCGGGCTGCAATTGAAAGCCGTAGTAGTGTGTGCCATCGTATTCCATGATTAACACAATCCTAGTCGTTGTCAAGCTGACTTCCTTAGTTCCAAGCCAGCAGCAGGTGGATGCCATTACTTTACCAACTCAAGCTGAACCATAGCTGCCCCGTCACCCAATCTAGGTCCTAACTTAGTGATACGAGTATATCCACTAGGGCGCTCAGCATACCTTGGGGCGAGCTCAGTAAATACCTTCTCAGTCACTTTTTCATCTAAAATAAATGATAGTGCCTGGCGACGGGAGTGAAGTCCACTCTTCTTACCTAGTGTA
>CAZQRE010000166.1:0-1808 GCA_964595695.1 uncultured Dehalococcoidales bacterium | reverse complement strand
CCCCCACCATTGCCCCCCCCGCCATAGCCTGAGCCACTGCTGAGGCACTACGGTCAGGAGCCCGATAGGCTTCCTCTATGCTGGAACGCATGGTAAGCAGCATATTTGTCCCGGTATCACCATCAGGCACCGGAAAAACATTCAGAGCATCAATATCTGAAGCGCTCTTCTCTAACCATGTAGTCGCTGCTGAAAACATTTCCCTTAAATCTTGCCCATTGGCAGAATCAAGCTGCCTCATCTTATTTCATCCTTGCCAATTTTACCTGGCTATGATAGTATTATGAACGACATTTTACAATAAATCTAGGTAACAGTCAAAGGAGAAGTAATATTGAAGTGCGATTTATGCGGGAAATCACCTCAATTCGGTCATAGTATCAGCCACTCTAAACGCCACACCAACCGTCGCTGGATGCCCAATATTCACCCCGTTACTCTCACTATAGATGGTCAGCCAAAACGACTTAACCTGTGCACCAGATGCCTGCGCACTCAGCACAAAGTGGCTAAGAAGTTACCTTCTAGCCCAAGCTAGCCCGTATCTTTCCCAGGGCTTCCTTTACCGTCTCTCCTGAATGAAACACGGCTGCCCCAGCTACCAGCACTCTAGCCCCGGCTGTTACCACCCGAGGAGCAACCTCAGCATTGATGCCACCATCCACCTCCAGTTCAGCAACCAAGCCCCTTCTATCCAGCTCGGCACGTAACCGGGCTATCTTATCTAGCATAGCCTCAATAAAAGTCTGCCCGCCAAAGCCGGGATTAACCGTCATCACCAGGACTAAATCAAGGAAGTAAAGAACCTCCTTAAGCGTATCTATAGGTGTGTCCGGGTTAAGGGAAACCCCCGCCTTAATCCCTAATTCTTTAATTGTTTGCACTACCTGGTGGATATTGGGACAAGTCTCTATATGAACCGTGATAATGTTTGCTCCAGCATCAGCAAATTGATTAATCTGGTGCTCCGGTGCCTCAATCATAAGGTGGACATCCAGCGGAAGGTTAGTCCAACGACGAATAGCAGCTACTACCGGGGCACCGATGGTTATTTGAGGCACAAAATGCCCATCCATAACATCTATATGAATATAGTCAGCGCCGGCTTTAGTAGCTTCAGCCACCTGCTCACCAAGGCGAGCAAAGTCGGCCGATAGAATGGAAGGGGCAAGCTTGATTTTAGGATTTCCCATGCCCAAAGTCTCCAAGTATCTCTTTGGCAGTAGCTAACGCCTTCCCTACCTGCCTCGGAGCAGTACCACCGATAACATCCCTAGCGGCAATAGATGACTCTACTGTAATTGAGTAAACATCTTCTCCAAATAGAGGGGAAAAGCCCTTATACTCAGCAAGGCTAAGTTCACTAAACGATTTACCTTTATCCATAGCATAGCTCACTAATCTGGCTACTATATCGTGAGCGGTGCGGAAGGGCTTCCCCTTGTTGACCAAATAGTCAGCTAAGTCAGTGGCTAAAATATAGCCTCGCTTAACCGCTTGCTCAGTATTTTCAGCTTTAACCCGCAGGGTTTTAACCATACCAGCAAATACTCCTAAGGTAGATAACAATGTATCTACAGTATCAAACAAACCCTCCTTATCCTCCTGCAGATCTCTATTATAGGAAAGAGGTAAAGCTTTCATAGTCACCAGTAGAGCCATAAGTTTGCCATAGACCCGTCCTGTCTTACCCCGAACCAGCTCAGCGACATCGGGGTTCTTCTTTTGAGGCATAATACTGCTACCAGTGGCATAAGCCTCATCAAGCTCGATAAAATTAAACTCGGCTGAAGACCAAAGAATAATCT
>CAZQRE010000165.1:0-1830 GCA_964595695.1 uncultured Dehalococcoidales bacterium | reverse complement strand
GGATAAATTTCTCAATTTCCCGCTCCCGGTCAACAACAATCTTTAATGCCACCGACTGAACTCTGCCTGCGGAGAGGCCTCTCCTTACCTTCTGCCAGAGCAAGGGACTAATCTTATAGCCTACCAGCCTGTCCAGGATACGCCGTGCTTGCTGGGCGTTGACTAATTGCATATTTATAGAACGGGGATGGCTGAAGGCATACTCAATGGCGTCGGTGGTTATTTCGTGAAAGACAACACGGCGGTAGGGTATTCGGTTCGATTTTGTCACCTCAGCTAAATGCCAGGAGATGGCTTCTCCCTCGCGGTCTGGGTCTGTAGCCAGATATACAGTGGATGCCGTCTTAACTGCCTGTTTGAGCTCTCGCACAATCTTACTCTTGTTCCTCGGCACCACATATTTGGGCACAAAGCCATTTTCTGTATCCACCCCTAGTCCGCTCCTGGGCAGGTCTCTTACATGACCCAGCGAGGCTTTAAGGCTATAACCGCTGCCTAAAATCTTGCTCAGCGTTCTAGCCTTAGCCGGTGACTCAACTATAACCAAATCTTTCTTCATAGTACCTAATCTACTCTCACCCTATATTCTTCTCTTGCTTCCCGAGCCAGAACATAATTCATAGTCCCCACCTGCTTTACCAAGCCCTTAAGCTCCATCATAGCTAGAGTGCTGCTGACGGTTGATATAGGCAGCCCGCTTGAGCGGCAGACTTCATCAATATGAGTAGGCTCGGCGCATAGCTGCTTTAGTAACAATGACTCAGTGTCGGAAGATGGTAAGACCTCTTTCATCTCTATCTGGTGAGCTACCGCCATCAGGTTTAATTCCTCCAGAATATCAGTATAGTCACGAACTAGCTTGGCTCCTTCCTGGATAAGGTGGTTAGTGCCTCTACTTGCTGGCGACAGGATACTACCCGGAATAGCAAACACCTCTCTATTCTGCTCCAGTGCCAGGCGAGCGGTAATCATAGCCCCGCTGGTTTCCCCGGCTTCAATAATCAGGACCCCCAGGCTTAGTCCGCTCATGATTCGGTTACGTCTGGGGAAGTTTTCAGCCTTGGGTCTGGTGCCTAAAGGATACTCACTTATCACCGCCCCTTGCTGAATAATACGGTGAGCCAGATTAGCGTTCTCACTGGGGTAAACAATATCAAGCCCGCAGGCAAATATAGCAATGCTCCTACCACCTGCCTCTAAAGCGCTATGGTGGGCTATAGAATCAATCCCTTTAGCCAGACCACTGACGATAGTAATCCTGCTCCGAGCCAGGTCAGCTACTATTTCCTCGGTCACCTGTCTCCCGTAAACAGTAGCCCGGCGAGTGCCCACCACTGCCAGGCACCACTCGTCCTCAGGGAGTAGGCAGCCCCTGATGTAGAGTAGTGGTGGATAATCATATATTTCCTTGAGCCGAGATGGGTAATCCGAGTCATGGCAGGTGAGCACTTTCACCCCATAGCGGTCTAGCTTTTCCATCTCTGCTTCCAGAGAAATTTTAGGTCGCCACGAGGTAACAGCGTGTATTGAACCGCTATCCAGACCTGATTGCTTCAGGTCAGCAGGAGCTGCCTGCCACGCTGCCTCCAGACTACCAAAGTAGTTCTCAAGCTGGGTTAATTTGACCCGACCAATGCCAGGTATAAGGCTAAAGCCCACCCAGTATTTAATGTCTTTATTACTCACTTTCAAGGTAATGCCATTCTAGCATAGAGGTAGATTGAAGACAATTTAGCTTGTTGCGAAATGCTGTAATCTGCACAGTATCAACTTGACAGCTATTAACAAGGGGGTATTGACAAAACTAAAAATTATGTGCTAGCATCACTA
>CAZQRE010000164.1:0-1846 GCA_964595695.1 uncultured Dehalococcoidales bacterium | reverse complement strand
TTCTGGTGTATACTGTAGATATGTTTGGGTCTACCTGACATCTCAGCTCTTAGAGTAATTTTGTCAAACTCTTCTTTTAAAGTCTGAATTACCTGAGCTATGAAGTTCTCGCGCTGAGCCCGGCGGGCAGCAATCATGTTAGCAATCTGGCGATATTTCTCTGGCTCCAGATAGTGGAAGGATAAGTCTTCCAACTGCCATTTTAGTTCCCATATCCCCAGGCGGTGAGCTAAGGGAGCAAATATCTCTAGAGTCTCCTGGGCAATGTGACGCCGTCTTTCTGGTGATAGAGTATCTAAGGTGCGCATATTGTGCAGTCGGTCAGCTAGCTTGATAAACACTACGCGGAGGTCCTCGGCCATTGCCACCAGCACCTTCCTCAAGTTCTCTGCCTGCGCCTGTTTAAGGGCTACATCCTCTCCTTGCCAGGAGAGCTTGCCCAGCTTGGTAGTGCCATCAACCAGCTTAGCTACCTCCGGGCCAAACTTGGCTTCAATCTCAGAAATAGGTATCCCACAGTTCTCAGGAACATCGTGCAGCAAAGCCGCGGCTAGAGTGCTGGCATCAAGCTGAAGCTCAGCCAGGGTCAACGCCGTCTCCAGCGGGTGCTCCAGATAAGGCTCACCTGACTTACGCACCTGCCCCTGGTGTGCCTTTAAGGCAAAATTGTAGGCATCCTCAACCAGAGCCATCTTCTGTGACGGAAGATACCCCTGTGCCTTTTCCATCAGTCGACTAAAACCCTTTACCCCAACGGTAGCCAAAACTTTGAAGTGCCTCCTAAATTTATTAGGGTTATATTTTAAGTATAGCCTAATCCGGCTACTCATGTAAACTATGAGATTATTTATTAACCTCGCCCCCTTCAATCTTCCCCAATTAGGGGTTTATCTCCAAATAGGGAAAGGGGGACTGGGGGCTTTGCCCCCGGAATGATTCCGGGGCGGGGGAAAGAGGCAACTAAAAAACCTCCCCCCACCTTTACAAATCTGTCCTTAATACTGTATTCTAGCCTAAAATAAAGCGGGGGAATTAGGTTGTATCGAGCACCACGCGGCACCTCAGACATTCTACCCAAGGAGCAAGCCTACTGGCGCTATGTAGAGCAAAAAGTGGCTAATGTCTGTCAACTCTATGGCTATGAGCGGATTGATGCCCCAACCTTTGAAGATACCCAGCTTTTCTCTCGTAGCGTGGGAGAAGACACCGACATTGTAGAAAAGCAAATGTATACCTTCCAGGACAGAGGGGAAAACAAAATAACCCTGAGACCAGAGGGCACGGCGCCAGTGTGCCGAGCCTATCTGGAACACGGGATGCACAATTTGCCACAACCGGTAAAGCTATATTATATGGCTTCTATTTTTAGATACGAAAGACCCCAGGCGGGAAGATACCGGCAACACTATCAGTTCGGCTATGAAGCTATTGGCGATGACGACCCCGCCCTTGATGCCGAGGTCATTGATATGGCATGGCAGTTGTTCTTATCACTAAATCTTCACCGCCTATCGCTCCAGCTAAACAGCATCGGTTGTAAAAAGTGCCGCCCACAATATCTAGCTCTGCTGAAGGATTATTATGCTAACTATACCCACCACCTGTGCCCAGATTGTAAAACCAGGCTAAACAGAAACCCGCTTCGCCTGCTTGATTGTAAAAAGCCCTCATGCCAGCCAATAGCTAACTCTGCCCCCAGAAGCATTGACTACCTCTGTCCACAATGTGATGAACACTTCAACCAATTAAAGAACTACCTTAGCTTACTTGACCTTCCATTTGTGATAAACCACCGTCTGGTTCGGGGGCTGGACTACTACACCAGGACAGTATTTGAGATTCAGCC
>CAZQRE010000163.1:0-1851 GCA_964595695.1 uncultured Dehalococcoidales bacterium | reverse complement strand
AAGGGGATAGGGTCTCCAAATGAAAACTTAAGGGGGGTGAGGTTAATAAACAATCAATTTAGATAGAGGGTTGTTGACAGTATAAGGGCGCAGTTGTAGACTTCAACGGGGGGAAAAATGAGCTGTTTAAGCCACACTGACCCAGAAATTAGCAATGCCCTTTATATGGAGGGGAAGCGGCAAAGAGAAACAATAAACCTTATCGCCTCTGAGAACTATGCCAGTCGGGCAGTGCTTGAGGCCCAAGGCTCGTTTCTGACTAACAAATATGCCGAGGGTTATCCAAAACAGCGCTACTATGGTGGCTGCGAGAATATGGACATAGTGGAAGGTTTAGCTATCCAGCGGGCTAAAGAGCTGTTTCATGCTGAACATGCTAATGTCCAGCCGCATAGTGGGGCTCAGGCTAACATGGCAGCCTACTATGCCTTGCTTAACTATGGTGATACGGTTATGGGTATGAGCCTAGCTCATGGCGGTCATCTTACTCACGGTAGCAAGGTGAGCTTCTCGGGTAAGTCGTATAATTTCATACCCTACGGTGTAAATAAGGAAACAGAAAGGATTGACTATCAACAGGTGGAGGAGCTTGCCTTAAAGCACAAGCCCAGGTTGATTGCAGCTGGAGCCAGTTCTTATCCCCGGATTATTGATTTTGAGCGTTTTCGGCATATCGCTGACCTGGTGGGGGCACGGCTTATGGTTGATATGGCTCACATCGCTGGTATGGTAGCTGTGGGTCTACATCCTACCCCTGTACCCTATGCCGATGTGGTAACCTCAACCAGTCATAAGACACTACGCGGTCCACGGAGTGGGTTCATTTTATGCCGCAGTGAGTTGGCTTCAGCTATAGATGCGGCTGTTTTCCCTCAGATGCAAGGTGGTCCCCTAATGCATGTCATCGCTGCCAAAGCAGTAGCTTTTTATGAAGCAATGCAACCTAACTTCGTAGACTATCAACAGGCTACACTGGATAATGCCCTTGCTCTAGCCACCGAACTCCAACAACTGGGACTCCGCCTTATATCAGGTGGAACCGACAACCACCTGGTTTTAGTAGACCTCACCGAGATTGGGGTCAGCGGCAAAGAGGCTGAGGAGGCTTTGGAGAGAACAGGTATCGTGGTTAATCGGAATGCTATTCCTTTCGACCCACATCCACCCTTGGTAACCAGTGGCATCAGACTAGGCACGCCAGCAGTGACCACGCGTGGCTTTGGCAAAGAGGAAATGAAGCTCATTGCTTCACTAATTGTAAAGGTAATCACTAATATTGGTGACCCAGACATTCAGACGCAGGTAAGCCAGGAGGTTAGCCAGCTCTGCCATCGCTTCCCGGTACCCGGGATTGATGACTGAGATTGTTTAATAACCCCCTCCCCTTTAAGCTTTTATTAGGTAACCTGCCCCCTTTATCCCCCCCCCTTATAAAGGGAGGGGGAAGTTAATTATGATATGAACATCATGATAGGACTATCTTCCTTATTATGACTTGCGTCCCTTTTAATCCCTCTACCGAATAAGTGCAGAAACGCGTGTTTAAGAGGGGCGAAGCCCCTCTTTTCTAAATCTTCCCCTTCCCCTCAAATAGGAAGAGGTATTCCTTGCATGAAGGGGATAAAGGGGATAGGGTTATCTGATAAAAATATATAAAGGGGGTGAGGTTGGTAAGCAATAGTGCTATAATAAATCTATCTGGGGTGAGCTAAAGGCTGCATTTAAAGGGGGTAAATAGTTAATGGATGACTTGAAGGTATTTACAGGTAACGTCCATCCTGCCCTAGCCCAAGCAATTACTGAATATCTGGGTATACCTTTAGGTAGGTGCGAAGTCTTTGAGTTCAGTAA
>CAZQRE010000162.1:0-1853 GCA_964595695.1 uncultured Dehalococcoidales bacterium | reverse complement strand
ATACTGCGGGATATGACCACCGCCGAGCAGAAAACTGTGCCTATTAGCGAGCTAGAAAGGCTACTGAAGTAACTAGCTACCCCAGCTTCACTTCGTAGCTAAATTGTGCTATAATAATATAAATGACCACTTCGCTAGCTTTATTAACTGCCTATAATCGGCTAGCCTCTCCTATTAAAGTTAGAAGCTACTCTGGTCTCATCATCTCCATCCAACACCCCGATTTGCTGTTCTCTTTTTGCCCTCACTGCCAACAAAGGAGTAAAGACTGGTTATGACGCAGGACATTTCTTCTCTAACTGAACCTTTGAATAATGAGTATACAGCTGAGGATATCCAGGTTCTGGGCGGGCGGGAAGCAATACGCCGGCGACCGGGGATGTATATTGGCAGCACTGACCAGCGTGGACTGCACCACCTCGTCTATGAAATTACCTATAACAGCATCGATGAAGCCATGGCTGGCTGCTGCACTAAAATTGTGGTCACCATTCAACAAGATAATGCCATCAGGGTTGAAGATAACGGGCGTGGCATTCCCGTAGAGATTCACCCCGCCACTAATATGTCAGCCCTGGAGACAGTAATGACCACGCTCCACGCCGGAGCAAAATTTGGTGGTCATACCTATCAGGTATCAGGAGGCTTGCACGGGGTAGGTGCCTCGGTAGTAAATGCCCTTTCCTCCTGGTTCAAGGTTAATATCAAGCGCGACGGCAAGCTGTACGAGCAGGAATACAGGCAAGGCATACCCCAGGGCGACGTAGCCGAGGTTGGCCAGGCCAGTGATACTGGCACCACCATCGCCTTCCTTGCCGATGAGGAAATATTCAGTAGAGTCAACTACGATTTCAATACCCTGAGTGAGCGTCTGCGGGAGATGGCCTACCTGAATAAGGGGCTGGAAATATGTCTTAAGGATGAAAGGAAGGACAGTGAACAGACCTTCTACTTTGAGGGTGGAATTACTGGCTTCATCCGCCACCTTAATCGGAATCGGGCAGTCCGCCATCGCCACCCTATTTACATCGCTAAACCGGTAAATGGCGTAATAGTTGAGGCCGCCCTTCAGTATAATGATGGTTTTGCCGAGTCCACCTTTAGCTTTGCTAACTGTGTAAATACTGTGGATGGAGGCACTCACCTTACCGGCTTCCGTTCAGCACTAACCCGGGTGCTTAATGACTATGCCCATAAAAACAAGTTTCTCAAAGAGGACGAGCCCAACCTGGGTGGGGATGATGTCAGGGAAGGGCTTACCGCCATTATTAGTGTCAAGCTCCCCGAACCACAGTTTGAGGGACAGACCAAAACCAAGCTGGGTAACCCCGAAGTCAAAGGCATAGTGGAGAGTGCCGTCGGTGAGGGTCTATCCCTCTACCTTGAGGAGCACCCCGATGACGCCAAAAGGATTATAGAAAAGTGCCTCACCTCCGCCAAAGCCAGGGAAGCAGCCAGAAAAGCTCGTGATTTAATTATCAGAAAGGGTAGCCTGGATACCGCCACTTTGCCCGGGAAGCTGGCTGACTGCTCGGAGAAGGAGCCTGCCCACTGTGAACTATATCTGGTGGAGGGGGAGTCAGCTGGTGGTTCAGCCAAACAGGGACGGAATCGCCGCTTCCAAGCCATCCTGCCCCTGCGCGGCAAAATCCTCAACGTGGAAAAAGCGCCATCAGATAAGATGCTATCCCACGAAGAAATTCGCGCCATCATTACTGCCCTGGGAGCCGGGATAGACGATGAATTTGACCAATCGAAGCTCCGCTACCACCGGGTTATCCTGATGACTGACGCTGATGTTGATGGCTCTCACATTCGCACTCTGCTGCTTACCTTCTTCTTCCGACACATGG
>CAZQRE010000161.1:0-1862 GCA_964595695.1 uncultured Dehalococcoidales bacterium | reverse complement strand
CATGCTCAATTTGTTTGATCAGGTTGGCTGTTTATAAGGGGAATAAGATTACCACCAAATTCGTTTTGAGCAGGGGCAGGGTAACCTGGGCTTCCGGGTCGCCAAAGCGGGCATTAAATTCCAGCGCCTTTGGTCCGTCATTGGTAATCATTAGTCCACCATAAAGGACACCCCGGTAAGGTCTTTTCTCTTTATCCATAGCCTTTACTGCCGGCTCCAGAATGGTGTCCGTTACTGCTTTAGCCAGTGTTGGACTATAAAAGTGTGGCGGACTGTAGCTGCCCATACCGCCGGTATTGGGTCCCCGGTCTCCATCAAATACCGGTTTATAATCACAGGCTGATGCCATAGGGACTACGGATTTGCCATCGGTAAAGGCAAAGGAACTCATCTCCTTTCCCGATAGATGCTCTTCAATAAGTACCTTGTCTCCAGCAGCACCAAAGGCTCTAGCTTCCATAATATTAGAAAGAGTATCCAGGGCTTGAGGGATGGAATCGGCTACGGTTACCCCCTTGCCTGCCGCCAGCCCGTCAGCCTTAACTACGATAGGAGGTGTCTGTTGCTTAATATATTCTTTTGCCTGGCTGTATTCAGAGAAGCTGGCGCTTCGGGCGCAGGGAATATTATACTTTTGCATCAGCTCCTTGGCGAAGACCTTGCTCGACTCTATCTGGGTGGCTTGCTTGGTCGGACCAAAAATAGGGATGCCTATACTTTGGAAGTGGTCAACAATACCCTCAGCTAGAGGTACCTCGGGTCCGACAACAGTGAGGTCAATATTCTTTTCCTGGGCTATTTTAGCCAGCGACTCCATATCAGCCGGGCTAATAGCTAGGTTATGGGCAATTTGAGCCGTACCGGCATTGCCCGGAGCTATATAAATCTCCTTAACCTTAGGGCTTTGGGCTAGCTTCCACACCAGAGTATGCTCCCGAGCCCCACCACCAACAACAAGTATTTTCAGACTTCACCCCCATTATGGTTTTTATCAACCTCACCCCCTGTGTCCCCCTCTCCATGATAGGAATATCTTCTTTGCATGAGGGGGAGGGATGGGTTTTGAAGGGGCGAAGCCCCTTCAAGCTACCCCAGAAACAATCTGGTCTTCAGGGGATTTCAAAATATCGGTCAACGCCTAATCCACAATTCCATATCAAGACCAAATTGGTCTCCTGCTCCTCTACTTCGTAGACTAAATCACCAGATGTTGTAGCTCCGCCATAAAATTCCCCACTTTTTAATGGAGTATCGGTTTCAACAAACCACTCAGCATCATAGATGTGTCCACCGCTATCAACAACTCTGAAAACAAATGTGGACAGGTAATGCCTCTTTTCGGTCGGGTCGCCAAGAAAGTCAACTTTAACGTTGACAATTAAGAAGATGTTACCTACATCGGGAGTGCTCCAGCCTATCTCGGTGACTCGCCTTGAACTAACGACTGTTACCTGCTCATCCACGTAAGTCAGAGATGAACCAAAAGGGACAGGATTGAGACGAGATTCTCCCACTTCGCCCGTCGGGGCACCTTCCTGAGTAACGCCGACAACAACCCCTACTATCACTAAAATCAAACCTACTCCGCCTATTGCTAATGACCTTACAAATCCCCAGCCACTTTTCCTGACCAAAGCAACAATGAACATCACAATTCCAGCTATAATAGCTAGAATCCCGATTAGAAAAAGTGCTACTCCCATTTTAAACTCCTTGTTATTTTTACTCCCACTCTATAGTTGAGGGGGGTTTGGAGGTTATATCATAGACGACGCGGTTTACCCCGGGAACTTCATTGACGATGCGATTTGAAATCCGAGCCAGCAGGTCGTAGGGGAGGCGTGCCCAGTCAGCAGTCATGG
>CAZQRE010000160.1:0-1958 GCA_964595695.1 uncultured Dehalococcoidales bacterium | reverse complement strand
GTTGCACATTAGGGATTATGCGACGGGCTTGAGCCCCACAATACAGGGGATAACCCTCTTCCAAGAAACCTCTGAGCATATCTATAACTAAAACTACATTAGCCATAGCCTTTCCCCTTTTTTGCTTAATGCCTGAAATGCCTGGTGCCGGTAAAAACCATAGCTATATTGTGCTCATCAGCCGCCTTAATTGAGTCTTCATCTCTTATTGAGCCCCCAGGCTGGATAATAGCCGTCACTCCCCCCCTGGCTGCAGTCTCCACACTATCAGCAAAGGGGAACATGGCATCGGAAGCCAGAACACTGCCCTTAGCCTCCTTCCCAGCCCGCGCCAGAGCCAGCTCGACGCCAACTATCCGACTGGGCTGCCCAGCCCCCATTCCCAGAAGTGTCTTATCCTTAGCCAGGACAATAGCGTTTGACTTTACATGCTTAACGGCTCGCCAGGCAAAGAGCAGGTCTCCTATTTCAGCCTTAGTTGGCTCACGCTTGGTCACCGTTTTCAAACTGACGCTATCCTCGGGTAGCGAATCTGAACTCTGGACAAGGAAACCACCCTTTACCCTGCGGAAATCAAGGTAGCCAGCCGGACTTGTGCCATAACCGGGCGGTAGCTCGGCAATAAGAATACGAAGATTTTCCTTACGCTTTAATGTTCCCAAAGCCTCAGCCTCGTACTCAGGGGCGATGACTACTTCATAAAAGGTGCTACCAATTTCTTGGGCGGTAGCCAGGTTGATAGGCCTATTTGAAGCGACAATACCACCGAAGGCAGCTACAGGGTCACCGGTCAAAGCCCGGCGATAGGCTTCAGCAATATCGTTATGACTAGCCAGACCGCAAGGGTTAGTGTGCTTGATAATGGCTACCGTAGGTGCTGAAAAGTCGGTAACCACGCCCCAGGCAGCATCAGCATCCAGGATGTTGTTAAAAGAAAGCTCCTTGCCCCATAACTGTCTTGCCCAGGTGATACCAGTTTCCTGTTTGGCTCCTACCCTTTGTTCAGCATAGAAGGCAGCCGGCTGATGAGGGTTCTCACCATAACGAAGTCCGTAGCGCTTCTTCAGGGCAATGGTCATCTCCTCAGGAAAAGCCTCCATATCCTGCCTCAGATACTGCGAAATAGCCGTATCATAGATAGCTACATGCTGAAAAGCCTTCTGAGCCAGCCTTTTGCGCTCAGTTAGCTCCACACCTCCCGCCCTCAATTTCTCCAAAACTGGCTGGTAATCGGCCGGGTCTACAAGCACGATGACGCTGGGGAAGTTCTTAGCTGCCGCCCGAATCAGGGTTGGGCCACCAATATCAATATTCTCTATAGCCTCATCAAAGGTAACACCTTCCTTAGCCACCGTCTGGACGAAGGGATAAAGATTAACCGCCACCAGGTCAATAGTCTCAATCTTATTCTCGACTAGCTGTGCCATGTGGTCAGGAAGGTCACGCCTGGCCAGAATGCCACCATAAACGATGGGATGCAAGGTCTTTACCCGGCCATCAAGAATCTCAGGAAAACCAGTAAGCCCGGAGACACTTTTTACCGGCACTTTAGCCTCCGCCAGTGCTTTCTGGGTACCACCAGTTGAGAATATTTCAAATCCCAACTGGCTCAGTCCTCTGGCAAAGTCAGTTACCCCAGATTTGTCAGATACACTAACAATAGCCCGCATAAATTACCCCTCCAATTACTTTATTCTCTGGTCTGTCGTCACAATTTTTTACACATTCTAAAGAAGACAAAGCTTTCTCCGTTAATTTTGGCTCTCCTTGGTTTTCCTACTATTGAATAGCTGAGCCTGTTATATAATTTAATCGCACCTTGATTATCCGTTTTAACATCCATAGCGATTTTTTCGGCGCCACATCGTTTAGCCTCCTCCTCCATCTTCAGAAGGAGATTTGTCCCTAGGTGATTGCCCCTGAATTCTGGATACACAGCAACATTACTAATATAGTAT
>CAZQRE010000159.1:0-2091 GCA_964595695.1 uncultured Dehalococcoidales bacterium | reverse complement strand
AGTGCTGATAGATGGCCAGTGGAGGTCTCTATAGACGAGCTGGCTCAATTAGCCAGCACGGCTGGGGCTACTGTGGTGGGAAGTTTCATCCAGCGGTTACCTGTACCCTCGAGAGCACATTATCTGGGCAAAGGCAAGCTGGACGAACTATTGGCTCTAAAGCATAGCACAAACTATGATGTAGTAATTTTTGATGATGAGCTGTCACCGCTACAGCAAAGAAACCTGGAGGAGATTCTTCAGGTAAAGGTAATTGACCGCGCTGCCTTGATTCTGGATATTTTTGCCAAGCGGGCTAGAACCCACGAAGGTCAATTGCAGGTAGAACTGGCTCAGCATCAATACCTTTTTCCTCGTCTTGCCGGGCAGTGGAGTCACCTGGAAAGGCTTGGTGGCGGTATCGGCACCAGGGGTCCTGGTGAATTACAACTTGAGACTGACAAACGCCTTATTCGTCAGAAAATACATCATCTAAAGGCAAAGATTGAAGAGGTGAGAAAACACCGTGTGCTATATCGTCAACGGCGCCAGAAAAGTGGTATTCCGATAGTAGCCATAGTTGGCTATACTAATGCCGGTAAAAGCAGCTTGCTCAATGCCCTCAGCCAGGCTGATGTGTTTGTAGAAGATAAGCTGTTTGCTACATTAGACCCCATCACCAGGCGCCTAACTCTACCTGATAAAAGGGTAGTATTGTTAACCGATACTGTTGGCTTTATCAGAAAGTTACCGCCCACCATTATAACTGCATTCAGGGCGACCCTTGAGGAGTTAACTGAAGCCAATGTGCTCCTCCATATAGTTGATTTAACTTGTCATAACGCTGCAGAGCAATGTCAAATAGTAGAGGATATTCTTGCCGACCTCAACCTTAGGGATAAGCCCAGAATTACAGCGCTAAATAAAATTGATTTACTTCTTGACAATGGTAAAACCTGGGATGAAGAATCAGCCATAAATTATCTTTCTGACCAGCATGATGCTGGAAATAAAGATACGGTGCTAATTTCAGCCACCAAAGGGTGGGGATTAAGCAAACTCTTAAAACTAATCAGTGGCACCCTCGCCAAAATTGCTCAACCGGTGTGACCAAAACCCCGCGAAAAAAGATGCTCTGAAATCAAAATCTAGGGGCATAAAAATCTTTTCGAATGGTAAACTACCTGTAGAATTGCCGGGGGATAATTAGCCCATATTTTTGGGCTTGAGGTTTTTTAGTTTTTTAGCAACCCACCCCCTTAATCCCCCTCCCTTGATAAGGGAGGGGGAAGATTTTTATATAAAGAGGGGCTTCGCCCCTCTTAAACACCCCCTTTGCCCCGGTCTGGTTTTGTGGAGGGGCATTCAGACAAAGGGAAAGATTATAACTTAACATAATATTCTTTTAATGTGGTATAATGGGAGTATGGTTATTGACGTAAATGTATTAACAACTGGTTGGATTATTGCTGGAGTAATCGCTTCATTTCTGGTTGCTGTAGTAGCCTTAGGACTAGGTGTCTCCTCTTTTATACAAACCAAAAATTTACAAAAGAAAGAACGCAGAGAAAGATTATTAAATGAGATTATTGAGTGGGCAACAGATATAATATGCTTGGACATTGACAGAAGCTATCAGTTAGACAAGAATTTGCAAGGAGAAGGCAATCTAATATTATGGGTAATGTATGGGGAACATCGTAAATTAGAAGAAGCTTACCGTAATCTTCTGAGAAAAGGAAAACTCACTCTTCATCCGCTTATCTCGACCTTTAGGAGTAACTCCTTAGATAATGCAGTGAGTGAACTATTTGATGAATTGAACATGCAAATAGTAAGTATCGAGCAACAGGTCGATGCAATCCTTGAGAATTCGAATGATTTATCTTCTTTCATTTCGATTGGGGAAGGACGCATGGAGGACAAGAAACTGCTAAACACAACTGCTGAAAAGGTTATTGAAGAAGCCACCAAAATCAAGACCAGAGGTATAGGTTGATGCTGATACAGCTTATATCCATGTAGCTTATTATGTTAAGTGACATGTTTAGTGGATAATTTTGGTTCGCACTATATATGTTATGTGAAGTAAGTAGGTTTTTATACCTAGTT
>CAZQRE010000158.1:0-2132 GCA_964595695.1 uncultured Dehalococcoidales bacterium | reverse complement strand
TGAGGAGATGGTTAGCTTTGTTCCTCAACTGGTTGGCGAGGAGCAGGAGGTGGAGTTCTGGCTGTATAAAAATGGTGAGCTTGAGCCCTATTTCCAAGACCCGCTCCAATTATATATTAATGTCATTGAACCTTAATCACAGGGGTGAGGTTAAGTGAACTTGCCTAAAGTGTGTATAATAATTCCGACAATTAATGAGGCAGAAACTATTGGTAGGGTCATTGATGAGATACCCAGCCAAGCTATGCAAGAGGCAGGATATGAGGTTGAGGTTATGGTTATTGACGGTGGTAGCACCGACGGAACAATACAGATTGCTGAGGAGAAGGGTGCCAGGGTGGTGGTAGAGCCCAGGCGGGGAAAGGGCAGGGCAATGAGGACAGCCCTGGACATGACCCAGGCTGAGTTTATGTTTATGCTTGATGGCGACTATACCTATCCGCCTGGCTATATTACCCAAATGCTTGAGCTTTTGCGTGACACTTACCCGGTAGTAATAGGCTCTAGACTCAGGGGGCAAATAGAGAAGGGGGGCATGAGCCGACTGAATGTCATAGGTAATCACTTACTCACCTTGATGGCTAATATCCTTTATGGAACGAGGATAAGTGATTTGTGCACTGGCTACTGGGGGCTACGGGGCGAGGTTATCCCGAACCTGAACCTGTCAGCCGATGGCTTCGACTTTGAAGCCGAGCTGTTCAGTCAGGTAGCTAAGAAGGGTTACCGGATAGGCGAAGTTCCCATTTATTACCGGCGACGCCAAACACCCCCCAAGCTCAGTTCATTAAGGGATGGACTGAGGATAGGGTGGGCATTAATAACCAGGAGGTTCTAATCTTGTCGTAGGAGAAAGGCAGAGAATATGGAACGAATATTAATTACCGGTGGCGGTGGATTCATTGGAAGCCATCTGGCGAAATATTTATATTCTCAGGGGCACTTCGTTAGAATCGCAGATATAAAGTTTGATGATTATATTCAGGAGAAACACTATACTGAACGACTCCAGCTAGACCTGCGAAAACTGGAAAACTGCCTTAAAGCTACGGAAGGGGCTGATAAGGTCTATAATCTTGCTGCTAATATGGGAGGCATAGGCTTTATCACCTCGGTATTTGCTGATGTGATGCATGACAATGTGTTAATAAATACCTACATGCTCGAAGCATCAGTGCGGAATAAAGTGAAGAGATTCTTATTCAGTTCCAGCGCCTGCATCTACCCCAACTATAAACAGACAAAGTCAGAGGTAGCCGGTTTGAAAGAGGAAGATGCCTATCCCGCCGACCCTAATGAAGCCTATGGTTGGGAAAAGCTTTTCACTGAAGAGATGGTGAAAGCTTATCAGAAAGACTACGGACTTGATGTGAGAATTGTTAGGTACCACAATATTTACGGCCCAGAGGGGACATATAAAGGTGGTAAGGAGAAAGCCCCGGCAGCTCTGTGCCGCAAAGTTGCCAGGGCATTAGACCCTGGGGTTCTAACAATATGGGGCGATGGAACGGCTACTCGCTCATTTTGCTATATTGACGATTGTGTTAAAGGAACAGTGATGCTGATGGAATCGGATTATGATAAGCCGCTAAATATTGGCTCGGACAGGTTGGTTTCGGTAGACGAGCTGGCTGATATCATAATAAAAATCTCGGGCAAAAAGATAACCAAGACCTATGACCTTTCGGCACCGGAAGGGGTTAAAGGACGAAATGCTGATTTGACCCTGGTGAGAAAAGTGCTAAGGTGGGAGCCCCAAGTAAGTTTAGAGGAAGGTCTAGAGAAAGCTTTCCGCTGGATTAGCATGATGGTTAAAAAAGATAAAGAAGTTAGAGAGTAGAAGCGTGGTGAAGCCAAGACTATAGTAATTTAAGGAAGAAATGCAGTGGCTAAACTCAAACTAAGTCCGAGGTGGGTAAGATTCGCCTACCGATTTTTGGATGTAGAGGCATCAGCAGAAACAGCTCTTCCCGATGGGCGGATGATTGAATACTCCTTTGTCATCGGAAAGCTGGTATCATTAGCCAAAGGAAGGCTGCTCGATGTTGGCTGTGTGGCTAGGCTAAACCTGGTTCCGGCGACAATTGCCTCCCTCGGCTGGGAAGTTTATGGCATAGATGTGAGGCAATTTA
>CAZQRE010000157.1:0-2166 GCA_964595695.1 uncultured Dehalococcoidales bacterium | reverse complement strand
CTGCGGGAAAGGCCCATTTTTTCAGTGATTGCTTGTCCTATCTCCCCTCTTACACATGATAAGGGAATAACGGAAGGTGCGATAGAGTATGCAAGGGCTGGTGTTCCAGTTGTTTTATTCCCTGTGCCTATGGCAGGTGAAACGGGCCCTGCTACGTTGGCAGGCACAATGGTTGTTAATAACGCTGAATTCCTGGGTGGATTGGTTATCCTTGAGTTTGCCAGCCCTGGGGCACCGGTGGTATATGCTGCTGGCGTTGGCACTGTGAATTTCAGAACAGGGACTGGAATTGATTCGCCGGAGAACAGTCTTATGCACCTAGCCCTTAATCAGTTAGCTCACTATTATGACTTGCCAAGTGAAGTGACAGTGTCCTGCTCTGCTTCCAAGCTTCTAGATGCACAAGCTGGTTATGAAAAGGCTGTCTCACTTATTGCACATATACTAACAGTTCCTGACATTATTCTTGGGCTAGGAGAATTGGAGGAGGGGCGCATCACATCTCCGGAGGCTTTGATTATTGACAACGAGATTATAGATTATGCTTTAAGATTTGCTCAAGGGCTCGAGGTGAATGATGATACTTTAGCTGTGGATGTCATTCATAAAGTTGGTCATGGCGGAACCTACCTGGCTGAAAAACATACATTAGCGCATTTCAGAGAAAGGTGGATGTCAAAGGTCAGCGATACAAGCAGCTTTGAAACTTGGGAGAAAAAGGGGTCTAAGTCGATGGATGAAGTAGCTAAAGAAAAAATTAAAGAAATCCTGGCGACACATAAACCTGAACCTATTCCTGAAGATGTTGAAGGGGAAATATCCCAGATTTTAAAGAGAGCCGAAGCAGACTTATTGCCAAAAAGTTAAGGTTAAGATCTAATTTCAATAAAAAGGGGGTAGTGATGTGAAAAAGGCTTTGATAATAGGGGCTGGAGCTCAAGGGACTGTAATAAGCTGGGTGCTTTCAAGGGCTGACGATGTAACAGAGGTAGTTTTGGGCGATATTGACCTGGACAGAATGAGGGAGATTGTAGAAACAAACAGGAGCAACAAACTAAAAATAGAAAAGTTGGATGCCCGTGATATAAATGGCATGGCAAAACGTATGAAAGACGGGCACTTTGACCTAGTAGTAAATGCTACCCTGCCTAGGTTTAATGACCAAATAATGGAAGCCTGTTATACTGCAAAAACAGCTTACCTAGACATGGCCACTGATGTTAGCTTCCCAGGTGGAGACAAAAATATTCCGGTAGGGCAGTTAAAGTATGCCCAGAAATGGGAGAAGGCTAACCTTAAAGGACTAATCCTGGCTGGTTCTGATCCCGGCACCGTGAATGTAATGGCGAAGGAAGGTGCCGAAGAGCTGGATGAGGTAGATAGCATCAAGATAAAAGACTACGCTATCACCGAATCTGAAAAGCCAGTAGTGCTATGGCAGCCACAGACTTACCTGGAAGACGTTTGCTCACCGGCTCCATATTGGGATAATGGCTATAAGCTGGCACCCCCCTTCAGTGGGGAAGAAGAGTATGACTTTCCGCCTCCCATAGGTACCAAAGGGAAGGTGTACTATCACAGTCATGAAGAGCCATTAACAATACCGAAGTTTCTTGGCAAGCCGGTAAAGTATGTAGATTTCAAGATGGGCGAGCCAGCGTATTTATTCTGGAAGTCCATTGATGACTTTGGGTTGATGAGCGAGGAGCCGATTGAAATTAAAGGTGTAAAAGTAGCTCCGAGGGATGTTTTCCTTAAGCTGCTACCGCCTACACCTAGCCCAAAAGAGCTAAAAGAGCTGCTAGAAAGCGGGAAGCTTAAGAGCAGGTTGATGCTTACGGTGGATGTTTACGGTAAAAGAGCTGGTAAAGACTTGCGTTATCAACTGTGGACAGATGGTCCAGATGCTGCAGCAGCCAACAAGAAAATCCCCGGAGCCAGTGACATATCCTATGCCACCGCGGTTTCAGGGGCTATATTCTCCTTGATGATGTTAAGAGGGCAGGTAAATCATACAGGGATATTCCCTCCAGAGGTATTTGACAGAGAGGAAAGAGAGATATATTTTAGGGAAATGAGGCAGCGGGATATAAAAATACATAAGAAAGTAAAAGAGATATCATAAACTAAATCAGTAGTATTGGTGTTACAATGTACGCTGGGGGT
>CAZQRE010000156.1:0-2181 GCA_964595695.1 uncultured Dehalococcoidales bacterium | reverse complement strand
CAAGATAACCTTTGCCGGGTGTCCTATTGATTGTCCCGGGGCTAGAAAGGCAGACTTAGGTTTTCAAGGGATAGTTGAACCGAAATTGGTAGACGAGCTGTGTAATGCCTGTGGACTGTGCATTACTGGCTGTGAGGAAAAGGCTCTTACCCTGGTGAATTACCTGCCAGTGAGGGATATCAGCAAGTGTACATATTGCGGTGATTGTATCAAAGTCTGCCCCTTAGATGCCATGATAATGGAGAGGAAGGGGTGGCTGGTCAGGGTGGGGGGCAAGCATGGGAGACATCCTCTTTCCTCCTATGAGATAGCTCAGTTTGTCTCTGATGAGCAATGTTTCCCTCTTATTGAGAAGACTACGGAGTGGTACCAGGCTAACGGGCAGGGTAGAGAAAGAATAGGCACTGCCATCGGTCGGCTAGGCTTGGCTAAATATCTCGATGAGGTGGTAAAGCCATTAGGTTTAGAGGTCATCGAAAGGACGGAAGAGAGAAGAAGGTTCAAGGCTGAGGGGAACATGTACATCTGAAGCAGACGCTTATTGGGCGAAATGTCGGCCGGGACTTAATTAAAATAAAAATATCTGAATATATGAAGGTGGTAAAAAATGGAAGAAAAAATTGAACATGCCAAGAAATTGATTGAAGATGCCGTAAGAAACTATCCAAGGGTGGCGGTAGCTTGCTCTTTTGGTAAAGACAGTATGGTTACCATTCATTTGGCAAGAGAGGTAGACCCGGAGATAAAGATTTTCTCAATAATGACACGATACAAACCAAGGGAAACCTTTGACTACCTCAGATTAATGAATGAAAAAATGAATCTTAGAACCACTGTATACATGGTTGCTGATAGTGTTCCACAGGCCCTCCGTGGTGATTCTTTAGAAGTAATACTGTTACCTACCGAAGAGTTTAAGCAAAAAGCGTCTCAAATTGAAACCCACAATGGAAGAAAAATTTATGAAGTAGACCCGGATGAATGCTGCCGACTGCTTAAAGTAGAACCAACTAAAGTAGCCGTAAGTAATTTAGATGCCTGGATAACTGGTTTAAGGTGCACCGAAGGCAGGACCAGGGTAGATTACCAGGAAGTAGAAGAGAAGGGTGGGCTTATCAAGATAAACCCTATTCTAACCTTTACCGAGGCCGAGATTTGGAGATATATAGCTACTAGAGGTATCGAACCTCATCCCTGGTATGGAAAAGGTTACCGCTCCATTGGCTGTGCCCCTTGCTCAGGCCCCGGGGGAGAACTTGAGCGAGATTGCCGATGGAAAGGCACCAGCAAATGTGGAGGTGAGTGTGGCATACACACTCAAAGATTAAAGTGATAAATCAAGAATTAGACCACAAATTGAGGGTTTATTCTGATATAACACAACTAATAGCCTGTCCGGAAAATCCAACGCCACTAGTCAGGTTAAACAGAATAAACCCCAATAAAGACTTGCAGATTTATCTCAAACTGGAAAGATATAATCCATTTGGCTCGGTTAAAGATAGGATTGTTTACGAAATGCTAAAGGCACTGGAAATAGGGGATAGAACAGTGGTTGAGCCATCATCGGGCAATACCGGGATTGCCTTAGCCTGTGTCGCCAATGCCTTAGGAATACCAGTAGAGATAGCTATTCCAGAGAGAATTCCTGAAGAAAAAAAGATAATGTTAAGACTTCTAGGGGCCAAACTAATGGAAGCTGATGATACCCTATGCCCTTTATTTCCCACTGAAGGAGCCAGAGGTCTGGTTAACGCCTTAATAAAGAGTCCGGCTACCAGAGATAGCTATATTAGCCCCAATCAATACGAGAATGAGCTGAATGTTCAAGCCCATTACCGAACAACTGGGCCAGAAATATGGCAGCAAACACAAGGTAAAATTAGTTATTTCTTTGCTGCGTTTGGCACTTGTGGTACAATAACTGGGGTTGGCAGATATCTTAAAGAACAAAATCCAGAGATAAAAATCATCGGTGTAGAGCCTTCTTCCCCAGACCATAAATTGCCCGGTATGAAGAGAATCACCGGCCTAGATGAAGAGTTTATACCCAAAATTCTAGATAGGTCAGTTATTGATGATACCGTAGCTGTGACCGATGAAAATGCATATCGAACGGCCATAGCATTAGCCAGAAAGGACGGAATCCCGGTTGGTCCGACGACAGGGGCTATACTTTAT
>CAZQRE010000155.1:0-2274 GCA_964595695.1 uncultured Dehalococcoidales bacterium | reverse complement strand
CTTCGGAAATCTCTGAAACTCCTTGTCCCAAAGACTCCTTCCAATTGAGATAGTCATCATAATTTCCGGTTAATACCTGTAGGTTGCCATCCCTTATCTCGATGATCTTATTTGCAATCTGGCGAATTAGCGTCCGGTCGTGGGTGATGAAACAAAGGCTCCCGCGATAGGCTTCAAGGGCATCTGCCAGTATCTCCCGTGAGGCAATATCAAGATGGTTAGTAGGCTCGTCCATCAGCAAGAAATTGGCCGATTGAATCAACATCTTGGTTAGCACCAGGCGGCTCTTCTCACCCCCAGAAAGGACGGATATCTTTTTATAGACATCATCACCGCTGAAGAGAAAGGCGCCGAGAATCCCCCTCAGTTTCTGTTCTGGTTCATCTGGAGCTACGCTCTGCAGCTCAGTAAGTATATTATTTGCTGGGTCGAGAAGCTCAAGCTGGTACTGGGCATAATAGGCAGTGATGACATTATGTCCTAATTTACGCTCGCCCTTCTCGAAAGGAAGCACTCCGGCCAGAATCTTGAGCAGGGTCGTTTTACCGGCACCATTGGGGCCCACCAGAGCTACCCTATCTCCACGATTAAGGACCAGATTAAGGTCGCGGTAAACGACATTTGCATCGTAAGACTTGAGGATATGATTGAGGGTGATAACCCTCTCTCCGCTCCGTACCGGTTCGGGGAAGGAGAATTGCATTTTCCTAGTCGCCCTGGGGATTACCACCCTTTCCATCTTTGTCAGCTGTTTCATTCGGCTCTGAACCTGAGTTGCCTTGGTATTCTTAGCACGGAATCGTTCGATGAAGCGCATCTCCTTCTTTATCTTGAGATTCTGTCTTTTGGCCGTAGCTTCCGTAACCTCAATTTCTTTCTTTCTGGCTATAACGAAACTATCGTAATTGCCACGGTGAAAGATGCACTTACCTTGCTCGATGGCAAGCACTTTGCTTACCACTCGATTCAAGAATGCCCGGTCGTGCGAAACGACCAGGACCGCCCCACGATAGCTTCCCAGGTAACGCTCAAACCAAATACAGGACTCCAGATCGAGATGGTTTGTCGGCTCATCAAGCAGGAGCACATCAGGGGAAAGAAGAAGAAGTTTGGCCAGTGCAGCCCGCATCAGCCACCCACCGCTGAAGTCAGTTAGAGGACGGTGGAAGTCAGACTCCGCAAATCCTAACCCGGAAAGGACAGCCTTGGCCTCATGTTCGGCGCTGTAGCCACCGGCAAACTCGAAGCTATGCTGAAGTTCACCCAACTCATGCAGGAGTTCTTTCGAACTTTCCCCATCCGCTCCCCCTGCCAATTCTTCCTGGAGAACCTGTATCTTATGCGCCAGCTTGCTTATCCTGGTTGACGCGTTAGCGACATCATCAAGCAATTGCCGCTCAGAAGAGGGACTAATTTCCTGTTCCAGATAGCCGATTGTAGTTTCCTTCGGCATATTTACACTGCCGGAATCGGGAGGCGTATTACCGGCGATGATATTGAACAGCGTCGTCTTCCCTGAGCCGTTCGGCCCGATGATAGCTATGCGGTCCCTTGCCCCCACATTAAAGGTAACAGCACTGAATAGAGTCTGATCCCCGTAAGACTTTGATATGTCTGAAATACTCAGCATTTCTACAACCTAAGTAATTATACAGATGACGCCACAATAAATGAAGCACACGGGGTTACTAAGACAAATTCAGGTCGATACCAATACACTGGATTGTAGACTGTCTAAAAAGGTGCGTTGAATTGCATGCCTTAAGTCCTACCCTACTAACAAGATGTATTGAATATTAATTTAAAAGTATATATAATACTAAAACGTTATCATTTTGGAGGTTAGCTAATATGGCTAAAAAAGTGGATGCTTCAAGTATCTATGATTTGGGTATATGGCTCGGATATCTTGAAGGTATTTTAACTGGCGAAAAACCTGTCTGGGGAGATATTAGAGAAGCTCTTCAAAAATTAGGTACTTATAAATCAGTTGAAGGTCTGGAATTCATCGGAAGTGAATCCCAGTCCGAATTTTTCAGATTAGCACGAACTTATAAATCCAGCTACAAAAGGCTATTTGCTGAAAATGACAGATCTTTATTAAATAGCCTGGTTCATCATTGGTACGGTCGATTAACCGAAGTGCAAAAAAGATGGATTATGAAATCCCCTGAAACTCATTTGGATATATCCAAACTATGCGCTGGTGCCCACACATTTTTCGAGGGTAACGAATGGGCAGCTTTAAACATATTAGAACAGGAAGGTTTGAAT
>CAZQRE010000154.1:0-2363 GCA_964595695.1 uncultured Dehalococcoidales bacterium | reverse complement strand
TCCCCCTCATGCAAAGAAGATATTCCTATCATGGAGAGGGGGATAAAGGGGGTGAGGTTGATAAACAATTCAATAATTGAGCTTGAATAATGATAGGTTACGATAGTCACCAGGTTGAAAGAAAGGTCATCTCTATCCTGAAGATTCTCAGTGAGTCGCCTCAGCCTTTAGGAGCCAGGCTAATCAGCCGTCAGTTGAAGGAGCAAGGGGTAGAACTGGGCGAGCGGGCGGTAAGGTATCACCTCAAGTTAATGGATGAGCGGGGGCTTACCCGACCTATGGAGAGGTGGGATGGAAGGGAGATTACGCCGCTGGGGAAGGAAGAAATAAACAATGCCTTAGTGGCTGATAAGATTGGCTTTGTTCTGGAGAAAATAGAGCTTCTGGCTTTCCGTACTTCCTTTGATATAGAAAGACGCACTGGTCTGGTGCCGGTTAATATCTCTTTCTTTCCCAAGCAGAAGTTTTCTGAGGCACTTCAGGTGATGAAGGAAGCCTTTAAGGCTGGGCTTTGTGTCAGTGATTTAGTAGCTGTAGCACTAGAAGGTGAGCGATTAGGCGAAGTGCTCGTGCCCGGGGGCAAGGTTGGCTTGGCTACCGTCTGTAGCATCATAATCAATGGTAGTTTACTCAAAGTAGGTGTTCCTACCGACTCTAGATTCGGGGGAGTGCTTCAAATGCGAAATAACCAACCGTTACGTTTTGCCAATCTTATTTACTATTCTGGTTCTACTCTGGACCCGTCAGAGGTATTTATTCGGGCTGGGATGACCGATATCCAGGGCGTGGTTAGAAATGGGGAGGGGAAAATACTGGCTAACTTCCGTGAGATTCCAGCCCAGTGCCAACCTCTGGTAGAGAAGGTTACTAATCAGTTAAAGGGGGTGGGATTGGACGGACTGATTATGATGGGGACTGTTAGTGAAGCGGTGTGCGGCATATCAGTGGGTCTAAACAAAGTAGGGATGATACTCCTTGGTGGGCTTACCCCAGTCGCTGCCGCTGTGGAGGCAGGGATAGTGGTAGAAAATCATGCTATGAGCACTCTGCTTGATTATCAAAGTTTAACAAAATTCCAGGAACTTACATAAGGAGAGAGATGAAGGAGATAAGGATTATACCTTGCCTTGATGTCAAGGATGGCAGAGTGGTTAAAGGGATAAAGTTTGAAAATCTTAGAGATGCCCGAGACCCGGTAGAAGCGGCTGCCGCCTATTGCCGCCAGGGTGCTGATGAGCTTGTTTTCCTTGATATCCACGCTACTATAGAGAATAGAAGGACAAGGTTGGAATGGGTCAAAAAGGTCTGTGAGGTGGTTACTATTCCCTTTGCCGTAGGTGGTGGCATAGGCAGCATTGAGGATATGAAGGCTTTGCTTGACCTTGGCGTGGACAAGGTGTCTATAAATACGGCTGCTGTCAGGAACCCCAAGCTTATAGAAAGGGCAGCTAAAGAATTTGGTAAAGATAGGCTGGTGGTGGCTATTGATGGCAAGAAGAATCCAGCAGGGAGTAGCCTTCCCAGATTAGAGGTGGTGGTGAGGAGTGGCAATGAGGCTACGGGGATAGAGATTGTTGATTGGGCAAAGAGGGTGGAAGAGTTGGGCGCCAGTGAGATTTTGCTCACCAGCAAGGATACTGATGGGACGAAGGAAGGATATGATTTAGAAATGACCAAGGCAGTGGCTGAAGCGGTTAGCATTCCAGTTACTGCTTCGGGCGGAGCTGGCAAACTAGACCACCTTTATCAAGCGGTAATAATTGGTAAAGCATCGGCAGTCTTAGCCGCCTCTATCTTCCACTTCGGTGAAATATCTATCCCCGAAGCCAAAAGATACCTAAAAGAAAGGGGAATACCAGTAAAAATATAATAAGCAATAGATAAGCAATAGAAAGGAAGTATGTTATGGACCAAAAACCATTAAGTCTGTTTGAGACTGCGCAAGCCCAGCTAGATGAAGTGGCTAGTATATTACATCTGGAGCCTGGTATTCATGCTATTCTCAGGCAACCTATGCGGGAGCTACATGTATCTGTACCGGTAAGAATGGATAGCGGGGAGCTTCAAGTTTTTAAGGGGTTTAGGGTCCAGTATAACAATGCCCGTGGTCCTTTTAAAGGAGGTATCAGGTTTCACCCCGATGAGACAATTGATACTATTAGAGCCTTAGCTGCCTGGATGACATGGAAGTGTGCCCTTGTAGATATTCCCTTCGGTGGTGGTAAAGGGGGCGTTATCTGCAATCCTAAACAGATGTCTAGTGGTGAGTTGGAAAGGTTAAGCCGGGGCTATATAAATGCAATATGGGAGTTTATTGGTCCTGATAGAGACATCCCGGCGCCAGATGTATATACCACTCCCCA
>CAZQRE010000153.1:0-2383 GCA_964595695.1 uncultured Dehalococcoidales bacterium | reverse complement strand
GTATCCCAGATGCTGGAGGGTGAAGCTGAGAAGCTGCTTCATATGGAGGAGCGGATTCACGACCGGCTGGTAAATCAGGAGGAGGCAGTTACTGCCGTTTGTGAAGCCATTAGGAGAGGTAGAACCGGTCTCAAGGACCCGGGGCGACCGATAGGCAGTTTTATTTTCTTAGGTCCCACCGGTGTCGGCAAGACCGAGCTGGCTCGCACCCTGGCCTGGTTTTTATTTGATGACGAGAACGCTATGGTGCGCCTTGATATGTCAGAGTATCAGGAGAGGCATACAGTCTCCCGCCTTATTGGTGCCCCGCCAGGCTATATTGGCTATGAGGAGGGAGGACAGCTTACCGAGGCAGTGAGGCGGCGCCCATATCGGGTAATTCTGCTCGATGAGGTTGAAAAGGCGCATCCTGAAGTGTTTAATAGCTTGCTTCAAATCCTTGATGACGGGCGGTTAACCGATGGTCACGGGCGGACGGTAGACTTTAAGAACACCATAGTCATTATGACCAGCAATGTTGGCGTTGAACTCATCAGGCGTGATATGACTATAGGTTTTGCTACCCAAAGAGACGAAGCCAAAACTCAGAAGCAGAACTATGAGAGGATGAGGGAAAAGATGATGGTTGAGTTGAAAAAGACCTTCCGCCCCGAATTCATTAACCGGGTAGATGAAATTATAGTCTTCCATGAGCTAACTGAGGAACAACTCAGGAGTATTGTTAATTTGCTGGTGAAGGATTTACAGAAGCGTCTGGCCGACCGTGAGCTGGACATAGAGCTAACTGATGGGGCAAAATCATGGTTGGTTAAAGTGGGCTATGACCCAGCATATGGAGCACGACCGCTAAGGCGAGCTATAGAGCGCTATGTTGAGAGTCCCCTGTCAACCAGGCTACTTAGGGGGGAATTTAGCCGGGGTGATACCATTATGGTTGACCTCGGTGATGATGGCTTAAATTTCAATACCAGGAAAGCGGCTAAGGCAACAGATAAATGAAGTTTCCGACTGGGGTGAGCAGGGTTTTTACCAGCAAGAATTTCTACATAAGTGGCTTAGCCATAGTAATTACCCTCCTCTTGTGTGTTGTTGTAGTTTATTATTGGGACTATATAGCTCAGCTCCAGAGCTATGGCTATTTAGGGGTCTTTATTATTAGTCTTTTCGCTGGCAGCATTATGGTGCTGCCGATTCCTTATGTGGCAGTGGTTTTTACCCTGGGTGGGGTGTTAAATCCAGCATTGGTCGGAGCTGCCTCGGGGCTGGGGGCAAGTGTTGGTGCTATGACTATTTATCTGGCTGGCTATGGGGGGCATAGCCTTTTCCGAAATTATAACGATGCTATTTATTCCCGGATTGAGGGCTGGATACGGCGAAGAGGTTCACTAGCTGTTTTTATAATGTCAGCAGTATTTAACCCCCTTTTTATACCAATGGCTATCACTATGGGAATGCTCCGTTTCCGCTTATGGAAATTTTTTGTCCTGTGCTGGGCGGGCAATACGGTTAAGAGCCTGGCTATTGCTTATGCTGGCTATTTAGGTTTGCGTTCCCTACTTCACTTGATAGGAGTAGAAGTTTAGCCTCCCTTTGCTGAGAGAGTCCTATGGGGTGAGCAATGGAATGGTATCAGTATTTATCACTTGAGTTAACCGCTTTGCCGACTATTTATCTCAAAGTGACTGAGATTTTTTATGAGCTATGGAAGTTTGGTTTGCTCTTGGCATTGGTTGCCTGGCAAGGAGTAGTTCTGCTTCGTCAGAGCCGGGGCAGAGACAAGAAATATGAAGCTGCCACTACCTTTGCCGCCACAGTAGGTAAACCATTGCTGGTGGCTGGTGGACCTCTGGGGGTTACCTGGGGTCGCCGCTTTTCCAAAGTGATGGCGCATGGTTATGGTGATGTTTGCTTAGATATTGACCCACGGGCGTTTGATGGTTGTCCGTGTGGGGTAGTTGCTGACGTCAGACATATCCCCTTTTCTGATAAAAGCTTTGGCGCTGTCTTTGCCAGCCACTTACTGGAACATCTTCCCAGTGTGGCTGATGCCGAAAAAGCCCTGGCTGAATTTGACCGAGTGGCTGAGGCTGTTTTTATTGCTTATCCCTATAAGTGGTCTATAATAGCCTGGCTTATTCCCAGTCACCACCTCTGGGTTTGGCAAAAAGATGGCAGGACCTACCTCAAGCAGCGATAGATTCCAAAGCTGTGGGCAAGGTTAAAGCCTCGCCCGGGGTGAGAAAAGAAGGTTGCTAAATGCTCCCCCGTTGTCCTTTGTTGAGCTTGGTGGTAAACTAGAAGATGAAACCGTGGGGCTGTAGTTCAATTGGGAGAACGTTTGACTGGCAGTCAAAAGGTAGGGGGTTCGAATCCCCCCAGCTCC
>CAZQRE010000152.1:0-2416 GCA_964595695.1 uncultured Dehalococcoidales bacterium | reverse complement strand
CCCTTGTACTGGTTCCAACATCACAGCACAGGTTTGATTGGTGGTAGCCGTTTTTATCGCCTCTATATTATTATGTTCCACATTGATAAACCCAGAAGGCAGAGGAAGATATGGTTGTTGGAATTTAGACTGACCGCTAGCTGCCACCATAGCCAGAGTGCGACCATGAAAGGAACCCATCGTGGTAATAACTTGATAAGCTCCATTCAGATAGTGCTTCCCATAGCGGCGGGCTAGCTTAACCGCCCCCTCGTTAGCCTCCACCCCACTATTGCCAAAAAAGACCTTATCCAGACAACTATTCTGGATTAAAAGCTCTGCCAGGCGAATCTGAGGGATAGTATAGAACTGATTTGAAGCCTGTATGAGTTTGTGTGCCTGCTCCGTCACCGCGTCAACAACCACCGGGTGACAGTGCCCCAAACTATTGACCGCCCAGCCACCGACAAAGTCCAGATACTCCCGACCGTCTTCATCCCACACCCGTGCCCCCTCTCCTCTAACCAGGGTTACCGGAATACGGTCGAATGTATGCATAAAGTATTGGTGCTCAAGCTCCTGCCAGTTGCTCATTTTCACACCCTATTGTGAGATTGTTTATCAACCTCATCCCCTTTAATTCTTCTTTAGTAACCCTATCCCCTTTATCCCCTTCCCCTTAGCAAGGGGAAGGGGGAAAGGTTATGTTAGAGGGACTTCGTCCCTCTAAAACTCCCTGTAATCATATTTGGCGGCTTCACCCCTCTTACACTCCCCTTTCCTACTATTTCTGTATTGTTGTGCCACCACTGCCTTCCTCAATCTCCCTGAGCAGGGCATGTGGCTGTCTACCATCTATGATATGGGTGGTTGAAGTGCCGGATAAAGCTCTCAGGCAGGCTTTAATCTTGGGAATCATCCCCCCCGAAGCCACACCTGAAGCCACTAAAGCCTCGGCTTCACCGGGTGATAGCTGAGGCAGCAACTTACCTGAGTTGTCACAGATACCAACTACATCGGTTAAGAAGATAAGCCTTTCGGCACCAATGGCGGCAGCAATTTCACCAGCTACCGGGTCACCATTAATGTTAAGCAGCTGCGGAGCCTTATCTGGTTTATCAAATGAATGGAGGCTTATTGGGGCAACTACAGGAATGTAACCCGACTGGAGAAGTACCCTCAGTGGAGTGACATTTACCTTTACCACCGTGCCCATATAGCCCAGCTCTTTGTCCTTAATCCTACCCTGAATAAGAGCCCCATCAACGCCACTAATACCCACCGCCTGCCCACCCAAGCTATTGATAGCAGCTACAATCTCCTTGTTGACCAAGCCACCAAGCACAGCGGTTACCATCTCAAGCGCCGCTTCATCAGTTACCCGCTCCCCCTGGACAAATCTGGTGGAAATCCCTAGCTTTGAAAGCCACTCAGTTACTACCTTAGCCCCGCCATGCACAACCACTAGTGATTTACCTTGCTGCTGGAGCTCAACTATGTCCTCAATAGTAGTATCATGACTGCCTAAGGTAGCACCACCGAGCTTAACCACGATAACTTTATCCAACTTAATCCCTCGCTCTAACGATTACGATAATGAAATTATTTATCTGCCTTTAGCGAGATTTATTAACCTCACCCCTTAAACTCATTCTTTGAGAATTCAGTAGTCAGAATTCAGTAGCCCCCTACTGACTACTGGCTTCTGGCTACCGCTTTTAAGCTCCTCCATTCTTCCCTTATAAACGACCTCAACAATGCTAATCAGGTCGTATACTGGCTGTTAATAGTTACATATTCCTCAGACAGGTCGCAACCCCAGGCAGTGGCGGTAGCTGTGCCCAGGTTAAGCTGTAAACCTACAGGCACCTCAGGACGGCGCAATACCCTTACCACCCCCTCCTTATCAAAAGGTAATCGGTGCCCAGCCCTTGTTAGGCAGATATTACCTATGTAAAGGTCAATCTTTGATTCTACCACCTCCACTCCACTCCGCCCCACCGCTGCCATAATCCGCCCCCAATTAGGGTCACTGCCGTGTATCGCTGCCTTCACCAGAGGTGAACTTACCACTGTCCTGGCAGCTAATCTTGCCTCAGCAATACTAGGTGCCCCGCTAACAGTGACCTCAATAAGCTTACTAGCCCCCTCACCATCACCAGCAATGCGTTTAGCCAGATAAATGCAGACCTGGTCAAGAGCTTGCTGAAATGCATTAGCCTGGTTAGTATCTTGTAAAATGGCCTCGTTCCCCGCCAGTCCGTTAGCCATTATTAGCACCATATCATTAGGGCTGGTATCGCCATCAATTGAAACCATATTAAAGGAAATATCCACCGCCTTTCGCAGCGCCAACTTGAGAAAACCTATGTCTACAGAGGCATCGGTAGTCAACAAACAACGCAAAGTAGCCAGATTGGGATGGATCATCCAAGAA
>CAZQRE010000151.1:0-2423 GCA_964595695.1 uncultured Dehalococcoidales bacterium | reverse complement strand
TATGTGCATAATAGACAATAAAAAAGCTGTTGACCTCTATCTACATATCACGGTTAAGGGCTAGTCCCACCAGGATTGAACATTCGGGCGGTTTGTGTAATGAGTGGATAGTGAATGTAGATAATATTTCTCCACTAACCCCCTATCTCATCCCTGCCGTAACTTTGGCTAGCTCCCAGGAATACTGATAAAGGTGCAAGCCCTTACTCAAGGCAATAATCTCTCCATCGCCAACCCCTATCTCTGAAGCCATATACTCCTTCAAAAGTTGAATGGCAGCCAAGTTTGAGGGAAAGCCAGCCCACAAGTCCCATGACCTGAAATATATAATAAAGTGAAGCCTATTATCGCGGATTCTGGTATCTATCCCTCTAAGGCAAGGGGGGTCTGATAAGGAAATGGAATTTTTACCACCGACAGCCATAAAAGCCTGATTGGTATTATAGCCATCCTCCTTATACATCTTGATTACCTTGGGTATCTGCTCCTCCAAATATTGACCGTAAGTATACTGCTCTCCCTCGGCTTTATGTGCCGTCATAAGGTAGGGAAGGTAGTTTTCCACATACTCCATAGAGGTAGGCGGTGGCACACCCTGGGGCACATCGGGTATTAAAGGTCTTGTCTCCGGATGCCTGACCTGGACAACGACAAAATCAAGCTCCTTGCGCTGCTGACCGGCATAGCTTCCCCGCTCAATCTTATACTCATATCCCTCAGTCAGCGTCTTACGCAGGCAAAGAAACCACGCCTCAGACAGGTCTCTGGCTTCAACCACTGAAATTTTCACCGTATAAAATCCCGTTTATCGTCGCTTCTTGAAAATATTAAAAAATCTATCCTCATACTCTTCAAACAGACCCCAGCGGTCGAGCTCCGCTTTTAGCTCGCTGGGTTCATACTCACCCTTTAAAACCTTTCTAAAAAGCTCATCAATCCTTACCCTGGCGTCAACTGGAATACCACTGGAGTCTATATCTAAAAGCCCCCTGCTCCTCATTTGCAGTAGGTTATTTCGTAACGAGCTTCTGGTTATTTCATAAATAAACTTCATCAATGATACATCCCAAAGCTCATCCTCGCCCTTAATAATAGAGGTTAGGGGGTCACCACGCTTATCAATCTCACGGCTCAGCTTGTCCACCACCGATAACAAGTTATCAGATACAATGGTAAGCTCTTTAGGCTCATTCTTGTAGATATAAAGCAGCCCGGGGGCATTAGAACCATATGTCTTGATTAGGGCATCAAAATATCTTTTGGCATCTGGGCTGAACCCCTCGAGTTGGGAAAGATAATAGGGGGTTACAATCCTCGGTCTCTGAGCAGTTACCCTGCCTTCTCTAACCACTGTCTCGGTAACATCCTTTACTACCTCAGCGTAAACCGGTTCAGTAACCAAGTAGTAGTGTATGTTTGTCGTGCCGAAGGTGGCCAGGCTCTGTTTAGGCGGCCTTAATATCTCAGTGTGCCTAATCGCGTATTCAATCCTCTCATCATCAATATCCATTAGATTCCTCGCCAAACATCGGTCATTGAGACCGTTTAGCAACTCAAACTGTCATTGCGAGCCCTTCGCTTTCTGTCATTCTGAGCGAAGCGAAGAATCTCGTGCCGCTCAGGACAGGCGAAGCGAAGCAATCTCTCTTTTGCTTTCAAAGATTGCTTCGGCACTTCGTGCCTCGCAATGACAACTAAACAGCCTCAATCATTATAGCCTAAGGTATGGCTGATAGCTCCTGTTTGTATTCGTCCAAATGCTTAAGGTATTGGGAATCAAGCCGAGTCTGTATCTTACGCCATTCCTCCTGGAACTGCGGTTGTCTTTCTACATCTATATTAACGCCTACAAATGAAGCTAACTGCTGCTGAAGTGCCTGCTGCACCCTGGCTTCAACTTCAGTCTTCAATGTCTCATAAGCCTGCTTCCGCTGTTGCTCACCCTGCTCTATATAGTGGTTAAAGATGTACCTTATTTTACTAAAAACATTCTCCACACTTACTTTATCGCTCTTCAGGTTCTTTAAACCATCCATTGCCCGCCTATTATTTCTTCTGGCTAAATCATCCTTGGGTAGGTTAATATTTCTGATTAGTATATCGGCAGCACCTTCTATAATATACCTTTTTACATTTTCCTCATACCGGCTCATCTCAACTACTAAATTACAATTTTGCTTAAGGTATCTGACAGCCAGCTTTTCCCCCTCTGGGACATATTTCCATTTCAGTCGCTCCTCATCCGTCGCCTCGCCCAGCTTTTCTATCTTTTCCATAGCGAGCTCAAGAGCACTCTTTATATCACCCATCTAATTCACCCCAATATTATCTCTACTATATTATACTAAATAGTCTGGAAAGCTTAAAGCTCTGCAAGGCACTGTATATTAGAGATTGTTTATCAACCTCACCCCATTTAGGTT
>CAZQRE010000150.1:0-2431 GCA_964595695.1 uncultured Dehalococcoidales bacterium | reverse complement strand
GGCGTGGTAAAGGAGATACGTAAGGGTGATTTTACTATTGAGGAGCCTATAGCGTGGGTGGAGGATAATGAAGAAGTAAAAGAGCTCACCATGATGCAAAAATGGCCAGTAAGAAAACCCAGACCCTATAAGCAAAGGTTTGCCGCTTCAAATTTACTGGTTACTGGTATGAGAATTTTGGATTATATGTTCCCTCTGGCTCTCGGTGGCAAAGCGGCAGTACCCGGAGGCTTTGGCACTGGAAAGACTGTTGCCTTACAACAACTGGCTAGATGGGCTCAGACACAGTTGAATATTTATGTTGGGTGTGGTGAAAGAGGCAATGAGATGGCTGATGTGCTTTATAGCTTCAGAAGGTTTAAGGACCCGGCAACAGGCAGATTGCTGCAAGAGAAAGAGGTATTTATAGCTAATACCTCCAATATGCCGGTGGTAGCTCGCGAAGCAAGCATTTTTGTTGGCATTACTCTAGCCGAATACTTCAGGGATATGGGTTATGATATTCTGCTGGTTGCCGATTCAACCTCAAGATGGGCTGAAGCTATGAGGGAAATTGGTGGCAGACTCGAGGAGATGCCAGGTGAGGAAGGTTTCCCGGCATATCTAGGTTCACGGCTTTCCTCATTTTACGAGAGAGCCGGATTGGTTGAATGCCTGGGTAATCCTGAAAGGACAGGTTCGGTAACAGTAGCCGGTGCCATCAGCCCTCCTGGAGCTGACTTCAGCGAACCGGTAACTCAAAATACGCTTAGAATAGTAGATGCTTTATACTCTTTAGATGTTTCGCTGGCAAACAGGCGGCATTTCCCAGCAATAAATTGGCTTACCAGCTACAGCCTTTATGCCGAGGCTGTTAAAGATTGGTGGTCCAAGATTAGTCCGGAGTGGGCGGATACTAGAGCCACTGCCCTGAAGCTCTTACAGCAAGAGGCTGACCTGGAAGAGATTGTAAGACTTGTCGGTCCTGAAGCTTTGCCCGAAGGAGACAAATTATTGCTCCTAGTGGCCAGGATGATACGCGAGGACTTCCTTATGCAAAGTGCTTACCATGAAATTGATACCTACTGCCCGCCGGCAAGAGCTCACCTCATGCTCAAAACTATAATCAAGTTTTATGAGCTAACCCAGGAGATGTTAGATTCAGGAATAGACGTGAGGGAGATACGCTCATCTCCAATGGTGTATAGGATATCCAGGATGAAGGATATACCCCACGATGTCTTTGAACAGAGGATTAAAGAGTTATGGTCGGAGATGGAAGCAAGTTTAGTAGCTCGTAAAGGAGGAGTTTCATGACGGAATCTTCGCTTTATATAAGGGAAACAAAGATAATAAACGAGGCTAAAGGCTCTTTACTAATAGCCGGAAGCATCTCAGGCGTACAATTTGGGGAAATTGTTGATGTCTGGCTCTCAAACGGTGAGGTGAAACGTGGTCAGGCAATAGACATTAGCGAAGAAGCAACTATAATCCAGGTGTTTGGTGGAGTCAGCGAAGTGGACCTCAGTGGAAGCAAGCTGAGGTGCAAAGGGGAGACTCTAAAATTACCGGTATCTGTTGACATCTTAGGCAGAACTTTTAATGGAATGGGAGAACCTATAGATGGGGGACCGCCTGTTGTTCCCGAAGGCTACCTAGATATCAATGGCCAGCCTATCAATCCAGCAAGTCGTGAGCCTCCAGCCGAGTTCATTGAAACTGGTATCTCAGCCATTGATGGTCTAAATGCTTTGGTCAGGGGACAGAAACTGCCCATATTCAGTGGTTCAGGCTTACCCCACAATCGAATCGTAGCTCAAATAATCAGGCAGGCTACAGTAAAGGGGAAAGAGGAAGGGTTTGCCATCGTGTTTGCTGCTATTGGTGTAAGCTATGATGACGCTGCCTTCTTCATGAAAAATCTTGAGCAGACGGGCGCCAGAGAGAGAACTGTAGCTTTCATCAATACAGCCTCCGACCCTGTTATAGAGCGTATATCAACGCCGAAGTTAGCCTTAACCGCTGCCGAGTACTTGGCCTGGGAGCAGAATATGCATGTGCTAGTTATACTTAGCGATATGACCAATTATTGTGAAGCGCTTCGTGAACTTTCAGCGATGCGGGAGGAAATACCCTCGAGAAGAGGATATCCGGGATATATGTACACTGACCTGGCAACGATGTATGAGAGAGCAGGCAGGATTTTGGGGAAGGAAGGCTCGGTAACCATAATGCCCATTTTAACTATGCCTGATGATGATATAACACACCCCATACCTGACCTTACCGGCTACATAACTGAAGGCCAGATTGTTCTTTCTAGAGACCTAGAAAGAAAGGGAATATATCCACCAATAGGCGTGTTCTTATCCCTTTCACGGATGATGAAGGAAGGCATTGGTCCTGGCAAAACTAGAGAGGACCACAATAATGTCTTCATGCAATTATATGC
>CAZQRE010000149.1:0-2446 GCA_964595695.1 uncultured Dehalococcoidales bacterium | reverse complement strand
GATACTGTCTCAATGTAAGCATATTTTAACTATCTGTTGATGTAAATTCAATTAATTGTGAAGATTTTTGCCTTTACGTGGGTAAAGCACGCGAAGAGCGTAGTACACGGTCAGTATTGAGTCCACAAGTATCCCAATGCTAAAGAGGATTAATGGGACTACCTAAGCTAAGCGTAGTCAGATCACATAACTGTGGATCAGATTTAGTTTTTCTAATACTAAAAGTAAAAATCGTTCCTTTTTTGCCTTGTCAGAAGTATCTATGAAAAATCATAAACGGCAGTACTTTCCGGTTCTACGGGAACGACAGTTCCTTTAATAAGACAAGCTTGAGTGCCTTATTCCTTATCTTCCGTAATGCTGACTGTAGTTGATGGCGTTCCTCTTCGGATAGGCACGACATTATTTCTCGAATCGAATCTCTCTTCAGTGACCTGTCGTCCTCACAAAACCCTACCCTCGTACAGACAACACTGAATCCTACAACGCACTTTCCCGTACAAGAGTCACATCTTGTTAGGATTTACAATCCCCCATTTTGCCAAATGATTAAATGGAAATCCTCGAAAGGATTGAGGTATATTGGAACAAAAGATTTAGAAGACCAATTCACGCCGTCGGTTTTATTAGATAAGGAGGATTTAGAAATGAAAACATTTGATTTATCTGAAAAAATCGCCTTAATTATAGGTGGTAGTCAAGGGATTGGCTTTGCCATAGCTCAAGGCCTGGCGACTGCCGGAGCTACCATCATTATTGCAAACCGTAATATTGAGAATGGGCAGAGAGCAGCTAAATCTTTAAAAAAAGATGGATTTCAAGCTGTCGCTATTCCCACTGACATCACTAATAGATCTTCAGTAGAATCCTTAATTTCACAAATCATAAATGACTTTAAACGAATAGATATCCTGGTCAACAGTGCAGGCGCTATGGTAAGAAAGCCAGCAGAGGATATCACCGAAGAGGATTGGGAATATGTTATAAATACCAATCTAAAAGGACTTTTCTTTTGCTGCCAGATCGCTGGCAGGGAGATTGACCTGCCCCCGAAAGTGGTACCAGCTACTGAGTTAGAGTTACCGGTATTTTAGCTTCAGGTGCCGGTGGCCGATAACCAAGTGAGCTATGCGGCCTGACCTGATTATATTCCCTCCTCCAGCCAGCAATCAATACCTTAGCCTCAGTCAGCGTAGTGAAAATCTCCCGATTGAGAAGTTCATCCCTCAGTTTCCCGTTGAAAGACTCGATGTAGCCGTTCTCCCAGGGGCTGCCTGGCTCTATGAAAAGGGCCTTGACGCCTATTCGTGCCAGCCATTTGCGTATTGCCTTGGCAGTGAACTCGGGTCCATTATCGGAGCGAATATGCTCCGGGATCCCTCTTAGAACGAACAGATTGAAGAGCTGATCGATAACATCCTCAGAGGTGAGGCGCCGTTCCACCAGGATAGCCAGGCACTCTCTGGTGTATTCATCCAGGATGGTGAGTATCTTGAACGCTCTGCCATCAGCCGTTCTGGAAGCCACGAAATCGTAGCTCCAGACGTGGTCTTTATGCTCCGGTCTTAACCTGATACATGAGCCATCATTGAGCCATAACCTGCCCCTCTTGGGCTGTTTCTTAGGCACCTTGAGTCCCTCCCTTCTCCATATCCTTTCCACTCTCTTATGATTCACTCTCCAGCCTTTCTCACTTAGTAATGCAGTAATCCGACGATAACCGTATCTGCCATACCTTGTCGCCAATGCGGTGACGTCGGCCACCAGCCGGGCTTCCTCACCGCTTATCTCGTGAACACGGTGCTGGGTCGATCTCGCCTGCCCCAGCACCTGACAGGCCCGTCTCTCAGAGACCGCAAGAGTCTGGCAGACATGGATTGTTATCTTGCGTCGCTGCAACGGGCTTAGAAGTTTCCCCGGGCGGCTTCCTTCAGGATGGCATTGTCCAGGGAGACATCAGCCACCAGCTTCTTCAGCCGGGTGTTTTCTTTCTCCAGTTCCTGGAGTCTCTTGGCCTGTTCCACCCGCATACCGCCGTATTCTTTGCGCCAGCGGTAATACGTCTGCTCGGTGACTCCCAGCTTTCTACTGGCTTCACCTACCGTAGAGCCCTGGCTTAGCAGGACCTCAGCCTCACGCAGCTTGTTGATGATTTGCTCCGGTTTGAATGCCTTCCTGACCATCGGTTACCCCCCTTTTTCTTATTCGCCAGTCTAACATGAAAACTGGACTCGTTTTTGGGGGTCAGGTCAGGTGTATTGGAGAGGCTGTCTGTAACAAAGTCCATGCTCCACTTCTGATTTGGCCTTTCGGGGGCCGGTATGACCATTCTAGCGCCAGCGGCACCCTTTCGGCGACGTTTCCTTCTTAATGCCAATCCCTCTTCCCTGTAGATGCGTTCAGTCCGTTTGTGATTCACTATCAGGTTCTCCCTTTTGAGCATGAT
>CAZQRE010000148.1:0-2456 GCA_964595695.1 uncultured Dehalococcoidales bacterium | reverse complement strand
AAATTGCCACCCTCCTTGGTTATGACTACGGCTCTGAGGTCGTGCACCGAAATAATTTAGTTGTCCTTTAGGAGGAATGAAGTGGGTATAGGTAAGCTCTATAGGTTCAGTGATGACCAATTTGTAGCGAATGTTGACTACCAGTTGTTCCATCACGAAGCAGCCACAAATTGGTGCGGAGAACTCAGCCTTATAGATTATGCCCGCCTTAGTGAGGGTGATAAGTATATAATTGAATTAGAGGATAAGCGTAAAAGCAAATGCTATCTCAAAAAGAGGGTTAACCGGGCAGTGAGTGGAATTCCACCCTGCTACGTATATCACGTTACCGGCTTCAGCCCGCTTGAATAGTGAACAAAAGTAATTTGGTGGTATTATAAGGTCAGGGGGATGAAGTAATGCTAATATTTGGCGCGTACCTTATATATTATCCCAAAATGCCAGGATTTGAAGCCCTGTGATTCACAAATGCCAGCCGGGTGATGCCAAAAGGATACATGTTATCATCAATGAGGCAGCCAGAGCCTATGACGGCGTTATACCGGCTGACTGCTATCATCAGCCCTATATGGCTATGGACGAACTTGAGCGGGAAATGAAGCGCATGACCTTCTTCGGCTGGGAGGTAAACGGCGAGCTGGTCGGGATAACGGGGTTTGAACCGATTAAGGATGTTACCCTCATCCGCCATGCCTATGTATTACCCCGGTGGCAGAGACAGGGAATAGGCACTAAACTTCTGGATTACCTCAAGAGTCTGGTTATCACCTCTCGCCTGCTGGTGGGGACATGGGCTGATGCTCACTGGGCAATTGACTTCTATCAAAAGCACGGCTTTGAGTTATTGCCTGATAAGGATGAGCTACTAAAAACCTACTGGGACATCCCCCACCGCCAGATTGAGACCTCGGTGGTGCTGGGGGTAGAGGTGGGGGTTAGCAAGGGGCATAACCCTTAATGTCTAAGTATTTCTGTCCCTTTTCGGCAAAATCCAGGAATCCCCTATAGCTCAGCTTGCAGAAGCGTCGTGGTATCCTGAACACCCTGAATACCACGGACCTCGCCAACAATTATCTTGGTTAGCTCAAAGAGGGTCTTAGCTTCAGCTATAGCGATTGCGTCCCACTGCCCGAAGACGAGATTTACATCCAAGACTCCTGATGTGGCACGAATCTGGGACAGGGCATCAGATTCCAACCCTGGGACCAACTTAATCAGAAGATAACCCTTCACCATTTGGCAGTATTATATTCCTTGCTGGTTTTGTTGGCAAGTGAAAGGATGAGATTATTTATCAACCTCACCCCCTTTATCCCCCTCTCCATAATAGGAAGATGCATTCTTTGCATGAGGGGGAAGAGATTTTAGAGAGGGGCTTTGCCCCTCTCTTACCTACACTCCCCTTAACCCCTGCTACACCCTATCCCCTACCGCCAGATAGAAACCTCGGTGGTGCTGGGGATTGGGGTGAGATAATATGTCTACCAAACTATCACCTACGTTGTCTCTCTTGAGCCTCCTCAATCCTTTCTAATTGGTCCTTTGGTAGAGATACCACATAGGTTTCAAAACCAAAGTGTTTCAAACATTGAGCTTGCCATCCGTGCTCAACAAAAGGCTTTCTAGCAGCTTCGTCAGCGAAGACTAATATCTTCCTGTGTATTTTACCTAATACTGTGTCGGCGAACAGTAATTTAAATGCATCTGTCAACACTTTATGAGGTTGACCACCCTTGGGTTTCCCTCTATGCGCCCAAGCCTCACACATGATAGGCGGATTCTCAGAGTATCCATCAATTTGTATAGCACAGGTTGTCAGATCGAGTTCTCTTTTTTGTAAAGGCACACCAAGTTCTTTTGACAACCCTGCAATTAGATCTACTTCTGCGTCTCGCTGTTCGCTGCTGTCAGATGGATGACGTAACATAGAAAAACCTCCTTCTACCTTGCCTCAGTAAGGTATATTTCAGCTATTCTAACCCCCACACCCCATCACCCCCAATTTCAACCAGCTTCACCGCCAGCAGCTTATTGGTTAAGTCCTCACCGCTTCTGGTATATACCCTTATGTAATTATCGGTGAGACCAGACCAGATGCTATCAGTCTGCTTCTCCCATAATACCGGCATAGTCTTACCTAAGAATTGCCGGCTGAAGTTTTTGGTGCTTTCTTTGGCTAGAGCCAGCATTCTCTGGCTTCGCTGCTTCTTAACCTCATCCCCTACCCGCTGAGGCATTCGGGCAGCTTCAGTCTGCTGACGGGGCGAGTAAGGGAAAACATGAATCCGGGCAAAGCCCATCCGCCGGCAGAACTGATAGCTTTCCTCGAACTCCTCCTCAGTCTCTCCTGGAAAGCCAACAATAATATCAGTGGTAATTGCTGCCTCAGGCACTACAGACCGAATTAAAGACACCGCTCTTTGATACCCATTAACCGAGTAGCGCCGCTTCATCCG
>CAZQRE010000147.1:0-2526 GCA_964595695.1 uncultured Dehalococcoidales bacterium | reverse complement strand
TAGTAACATTTCAAGCCTGGTGTCATAGGTATTATCTATCCTGATTTTTCCATCAATGTCCTCGACTATAACCCCACCACTGCCGTCAAACTCCCTGATTTCACTTATCCTGTCGGCTAACTGCTTATCTTCCTTAAGGGATTCTCGCACAGAACTTACATCTTTAGGCGAAACATAAATTCTGGCTTTATCAATGTCAAGGGCATTGATAGCCTCCCTAATCAAGTCCAGGAGTGAACTTTCATCACTTGAGATTCCAGACAATGTTTTTTTCACCCTGTTTATTATCTCATCGATTATGCTGGTTTTGGCAAGTAATAACTCTTGACGAGCGGTTATAGTAGACTGAGCCAGGATTCGGGTGGCTTCCTCTTTGGCTTCTTCTATTAGCTTATTTTTCTCCTCCTCAAGCTTTGCTGCCTGCTGCTGTTCAGCTTTCTGTATTCTTTCCCGTGCCTTTTCTTCGGCTTCTTCTACTATATCCTGAGCCTCTGCCCTTACTTTATCTAAGATAGCTTCGCTTATTTTCTCCATTCCCTTCATAAGACACCCACTACATAAGTCCTAACATGGTTAGCGCCATTATACTGAATACCAGTCCCAGCACTCCCAGCAGCTCAACGAACACGGCTAGCATCATGCTACTGGTAAATATCCGCCCTTTTGTCTTGGGCAGAAGTGAGATACCCGAGGCACATACGGAGCCCTGGTATATTGCCGAGAAAAGTTCAGCCATAAATCCTATGAGCCCAATACCAAGCACAGCCATGCCACTGGCGGCTGTTTCTATATTAGGAACCACCGCGGTTATAATGAGTATTAATATTATGAGCCCATAGAAGCTCTGCGTCATTGGTAGTGACGATAGAACTATAACATTCCTGAATTGCCCCGGGTCCTCGGCTAAGGTAGCTGTTCCAGCCGATGCCGCTTTAGCTATACCTATTGAGGAGCCAACTAAGCCACCGATTAGGGCTAAAGCGCCACCCAGAGTAGCTAATGAAGTTGCGTCAAAAATCATTCATATACCTCCTTTAAGGTTATGTTAATATGGGTGCAGATATCCGCTTCTTTAATTTGAATGGACTGTATTCTCTACCTCCTCCCTCATAAAACTTAAAAAGAAATTCCACAAAGCATAGCCTAAGAGAGTGGATAAAACCGGTGACAACACTAAGAACCAGGTTAAGCATATGCCCAAAAATTAAAATCCCAATTCCTATAATACTACCAATAATGGCGCCAGCCACTCCTGGCATCATATTAGAGAACAGCTCTGCCAGCATGTTAAAAGCCGAGGCGAGGTAAAATGTAGCCAGGCCTACTCCGGCTAATCGGGCATATGACATTATATCTCCTAAGATACCAGTTAAGTCGAAAACCCCGGAAATCACTCCTAATCCACCACTCTGGATGATATTACCAACGATAACTACTATTACACCCACACCCATAACGTATATAAGGATAGAATACATCTGCTCAGTAAATAATGGGATACTAACATGCAATAGGGAATGAAGAATAGAGGGTATCCCAAATTGAACTAAAAACAAGCCGATTTTATTAAGCACCAGCCCCTTTTGTCTTTCCTTTACCCCTTTGATGAGTGCCAGTAAATGACCTATATTTACATGAACGAAGCCTATTATTAGCGCCAGCACTATGAATTTGAGGGGGTCTTGAAGTGTTACTCCAACTTCTTTCACGAGGGCTAAGGACTCAATACCGAAGAATTTATTGAACATATCACCCAAGTAGGTTCCGGAAAGCAGGCCAACAACTAAAGCAACACCACCACATGTATAAATTAACCTTTGAAATAGCTTAAAGCCCTCAGATTGAGGGTCATCAACAAGTTTAGCCAGGAGATATTTGCCAAGGAGCATAATTCCCAAGGCATAAATTACATCACCTACCATAAGACCGAAGAAAAGAGCAAAGGAATAAGATATTATGGGTGTGGGGTCCCATTCCCTATACTTTGGGGTGGCAAACAGGTTTACAACGACCTGGAACGGCTTAATCCCGGCTAGGTTCTTCAGCTTAGTAGGCGGTTCTTCTGATTGCTCCGGCCTCCTGGTATCAATAAACACGTAGTCTATGCTCTCTTTAACTTCAGAGGTTACCGGCTCAATATTGCTCTCTGGAATCCATCCTTCAATTAAGGTTACATATTTGGCTTCACAGGCTTTTTCTAAAACCGAGAGCCTTTCATCTTCGGCTGATAACGCTTCCCTCAAAAGGGCAAGCCTATTTAAGTCTTCCCCAACCTTACTTTGGAGTTCTTCACGAAGCCTTGCCAATTCCTCTTCAAGACTACGAATTTTACCATTGGTTATTTCAAGGAAGTCCCTCAGGGTTAAATCTTCAGCCGGTATCTGTAGAATTTTGCCTCCGGCATCGGTAACTAGGGACTCTATGTTTCTTTGGTCTTTAACCTTAGCCACCGCATGGAAAACGGTTTCACTTTCTACAGTGGCAACAACATTTTCGAATAGGTAGTTTTTAAGTTTATCGTGTAAA
>CAZQRE010000146.1:0-2540 GCA_964595695.1 uncultured Dehalococcoidales bacterium | reverse complement strand
ATACCTCACCACCCCCGATGCCAAAGTCCCCAAGACATTAATCAGGTATGCGGTGAGAAAGAAGTAATTACCTAGACCAGACTACTCAGATACCTACCTAATCAACCTAACCTGGTTGACATCCACCAAGCCCAGGTCGGTGAGGCGGAGTTCGGGGATTACCGGCAGAGCCAGGAAGGAAAGAGTGGCAGTCTAGGAAAACGCTATTCTATCCTCTGAGTTATTGAGGCATTCTCAATACTTAATCACTGAAAATACAGGGTAATCTTTTATTTTCTCCCTCCCTTTCAACGATGTCAGTTCTATCAGGAAGGCAACCTCTGTAATCTGCCCTTTAAGTCTCTCTACCAATTTGACGACAGCCCCTACGGTTCCACCTGTAGCCAAAAGGTCATCAACTATCAACACTTTCTCTCCAGGTTTTATCGCATCTTGATGGATCTCCAATGTGTCTGTCCCATACTCAAGATCGTAGGTAGCCTGATAGATATGCCATGGAAGTTTTCCCTTCTTTCTGACAGGAACAACGCCTGCTCCCAACTTATAGGCTATGGCAGGCCCTATAATAAATCCTCTTGCCTCAATACTAACTACAACATCTATTCCCTTATCGATGTATCTATCACTAATTTCATCAACAGCTGCCCTGAATCTTTCACTTTCCTTGAGCAGAGGAGTGATATCCCTAAAAATCACTCCTTTCTTTGGAAAGTCAGGGATGTCTCTAATAAACGTTTTCAAATCATCCATTCTATTACTCCCTATGTTTACTTTCCTTTGAGAATGGCTATCATAATATCACTCTCCAAAATATACCAATCACTTAATCACTGCCGTTTGATAGCACTTTCCTTAAGCATAAGGAACCCTTAAGAATACCTATCAGCAGAGGGTGCTTGCCCTGATAATCCTCCCTGATTTCCGCCGCCAGCCGGTCGACTGTGGCTTTCACCTCTTGGCGAGTAAAAAGGATTTGGGGTTCAGGTTGCGAGCTCATGGTTAGTTGAGATTATAGCCCTTAACCCCGCTCCTGTCCAACACCACAACCCCCTTCCTCGTCTCCGGTTGTGGTCAGTATCCCCACCATGATAAGCTGGGGAGGAAAGGAATCTAGCATGAGAATACTGGTAACCAATGACGACGGCATATTTGCCCCCGGGCTGTGGACACTGGTCAGGGAACTGAAGAATATCGCCCAGGTGGTGGTCGTAGCTCCAGATAGAGAACAGAGTGCCTGTGGCACTGCAGTAACCCTGCGTCAGCCGCTGAGGGCGCAGAGAATGACACCACTGATACCTGAGATAGAGGCCTACTCAGTGGAAGGCACCCCGGCTGACAGTGTCATCCTAGCTTTAGGCAAACTGGTCAAAGGTGAAATAGATATGGTCGTCGCCGGCATAAACCAGGGGTCCAATCTGGGCGATGATGTGCTTATCTCGGGAACAGTAGGGGCTGCTTTGCAGGGTTACCTGCGCGGTTTCCCGGCACTCGCCATCTCAGTAGCCCCGCCGGATAGCCTTTTCCTAGGCAATGCTGCCAAATTGGCGACATTGCTGGTCGAGAAGATTGACTCCAATTCCCTGCCAGCGGACATTTTCCTCAATGTAAATCTACCCCCCCTGCCACTAACAGAAATTAAAGGGGTGAAGATTACCCATTTAGCCAGCCAAAGTCACACTGACACCATTGACCAAAGGTTTGACGGGAAACGAGAATACTACTGGCTGGTACGCCAACAGATAAATACCAATTCGGACAAGCACACAGATATATGGGCCATCGAGCAGGGGAATATCTCTATCACCCCCCTGCATGCCGACCTTCTCCATAAGTCTTCACCCGCTATCCCGGATAGCCTCTGTTCTGACCTCCTTCAGGAGCTTAAGAAAACCGGTAAAGCCGACTTGTCCTGAGTCTGGTTGGGCCCATCTGCTCTGCTTGACACCACAATCCAGCTCAAAGTATAATACCTCCGCAGAGCAAGAAGGCTCCAGCCACCCTTTGCCAGAGTCAAACGAGTTCAGGCAGGAGTTCATTCTTCTCATCTCAACCAACGATAGGGAATTTAGTGGTTGGCTCACCTGAGCTAACCCGAAGTAAAAACGGCCGGCAATATGAATAACAGCCGTACCAATCGAACCAGAAACACTATCAGTACATTCTTCAAATCCCTCCCCGTGGGGGGTTCTCTATGCAATTAAAACCCTTCAAACTGGCGTCTGATGAGTTAATTCCGACATAGTGAAAGGGGGAGCAAATTGTAATTTTTTTAACAGGCGTGGCTATTACTTTAAATACTTTATTTACTATAAGGAGGTGATTGACAGATGGCAAAAACGTTACAGCGTAGGGGCGACGGCACGATTATGGAAATGACCGTAGATGAGGTGAGGAAAGACCTAGAAGAGGGAGTTCAAGACGCTGCCAGCAGGGGCGATGTTCCCCCACTCTCCAAGGATGAGATAGAGCATGCAGTAGAGATCTATACCCGGCCGGACAGAATTGTCACCGTAGCGCCAGGGGATGAAGTCATTCTATCT
>CAZQRE010000145.1:0-2542 GCA_964595695.1 uncultured Dehalococcoidales bacterium | reverse complement strand
GATATAGAGCCTGAGGCAGCTTGCCTGCTTCTTCAGCCTTACATCAAGAACCCTGATGAGACGGTTCAAGATATCATTGCTGAAACTATTGCCAGGGTAGGGGAGAATATCAAAGTAGCCAGATTTGCTAGATTCAAAATAGGCGGTTAGATGGCAGGAGCTATTATAATAGGATATCAGGTAGCCTTTTGGCAGTAATGGTTAGCAGTTCTGGTGCTTTGTGGTATAGGTGTGGAGAATTAGAAGGAAGAATGGCTGGGATTGAAGAGGGAAGGTAATGACCACTACCAAATATAAACGTGTTTTACTCAAGCTTAGTGGTGAGGCATTTAGTGGTGGTGTTAACTTTGGCATTGATGCCGCTACCTTAACCAAGGTAGCCAAGCAGATTAAGCACGTGATAGAAATGGGGGTAGGTGTAGGTATTGTTGTCGGTGGTGGTAATATCTGGCGTGGGGCTAAGGCTGAGGAGGATGGGATGGAAAGGGTCACTGCTGACTATGCCGGGATGCTAGCTACAGTAATAAATGCCCTGGCTCTCCAGGATACACTGGAAAGAGAGGGGGTAACTACTAGAACTCAGTCAGCTATAACTATCCAACAGGTAGCTGAGCCTTACATCAGACGGCGGGCTATTCGGCACTTGGAGAAGGGCAGAGCCGTTATCTTCGCCGGGGGCACTGGCAATCCGTATATGACCACTGACACTGCAGCCGCTCTGCGGGCAATAGAGATTGAGGCTGAGGTCTTACTTATGACAAAAAACAATGTTGATGGTATCTATAATGCTGACCCAGCTAAAAATCATAACGCCAAGAAGTTTAACCGACTTACTCACCTGGAAGCATTAGATATGCACCTGGAGGTAATGGATGCTACCGCGCTCTCCCTATGTCTAGAAAACAAGCTGCCGATAATTGTTTTTGACCTTCAGGCTCCTCGCAGTATAGAACGGGCTGTAATTGGTGAGCCTATTGGTACCCTGGTATCCAACAAGAAGGGAAATGGTTAGCCATAGTTTATGGAATATTGAAGAAAAGATGCGAACATCTATCGAGGTTTTGAAGCGGGAATTAGCCACCATCCGTACCGGGCATGCTACCCCCGCCTTAATAGACCATATCAAGGTAGATTATGCCGGTGTTCCCACTCCACTTAATCAAATTGCTGGCATTTCTGCGCCTGAGGCAAGGCTCCTCGTCATCCAGCCCTGGGACCGAGGCAGTATACGAAGTATAGAGAAAGCTATCCTGAAATCCGACCTCGGACTAACTCCAACTAGTGATGGCAGTGTAATTCGGTTAAACATTCCCCCCGTTACTGAAGAGCGGCGACAGGAGCTAATTAGAGTAGTGCGAAAAAGGGTTGAAGAAAGAAAAATAGTAATGCGCAACCTAAGGCATGAAGCTATGGATGAACTAAAAGGTTTAGAGAAAAATAAGGATATATCACAGGACGAACTCAAGCGTGCTCTAGACCAACTACAAAAGCTTACTGATAGCTTCATAGCCGATGCTAACCAAATTGGACGAGATAAAGAAGTAGAGCTAATAGAGGTCTAGCCCGGTTAGCGAGGTTAGTATTTAATATTGGGTGGCAAAATGATAGCTGCCTCACCGGCGATGAAAAAAGATGTTCGTCTACCTAACCATATAGCCATTATTATAGATGGTAATCGTAGATGGGCAAAGCAGCACGGATTACCCAGTTTCGAAGGACATCGGGCAGCGGTAAAGAACCTTCGCTCTGTGCTTGAGTATCTCAGTGAACGGCAGATAAAGTATGTAACCCTTTATCTATTCTCTACCGAAAATTGGAGACGCTCTGCAGTTGAAGTCAAAGGTTTATTTCAGCTCTTTGAAAAGATGCTAGATAAGGAGATTCCTGAGCTTAATAAGAGAGGGGTTAGACTCCGCCATTTAGGTCAGCTTAACGGACTTCCACACCGCCTGCAGCTAGCCATAACTAGAGCTGTAGAGCTAACTAAAAATAATACCGATATGACCTTAAGTCTTGCTGTCAACTATGGGGGACGCACTGAGATTTTGGATGCAGTACGCCGCCTTATAACCGATGGCATCTCACCTCAGAACATAGACGAAAAATTATTCAGTAGTTGCCTCTATACCACCGGTTTACCTGATGTTGACCTACTCATTCGCACCGGAGGTGAACTCCGCATCAGCAATTTTCTAACCTGGCAAACAGTTTACAGTGAGTTCTGCTTCCCCAATGTCCTATGGCCCGACTTTGATAAAAACGAGGTTGACAAAGCGCTACTGTCCTATAGCCAGCGTCAAAGGCGCTTCGGTGGGTCATAATCAAGAGATTTTTATCAACCCTATCCCCTGTATCCCCTTCCCCTTGACAAGGGGAAGGAGAAGATATTTTTAGGGGGGCTACGCTCCTCTAAAACTCCCTTGATTATTACCCCAGAGCAGGGAAAGTCAAAGAGAGGCGAAGCCTCTCTTATATAACCAATTCCTCCTCATGCAAAGAATACATCTCCCTATTATGGAGAGGTCGCAGACTCGACTCGGAG
>CAZQRE010000144.1:0-2544 GCA_964595695.1 uncultured Dehalococcoidales bacterium | reverse complement strand
GAACGTTTGACTGGCAGTCAAAAGGTAGGGGGTTCGAATCCCCCCAGCTCCACTTTTCTACCCCAAATGACCCAGCCCCTATCTTGGGGAATTCTAGTTCAACATTATTACCCAGCACCTCCTTTGAGAAGATACTACCCTAAATTGCTCAGGGTATTATTCTACCTCGGAGCCGATATGACATTTGACTTCTAGGTTCACGGTGGTAAAATCAGGGCGTTACGCAGCTATATGATAGTGGTATTAGGGCAATCAAGGAGTGTTTGGAGGAATAGGTTGAAGGCAGTTATTTTAGCCGCTGGGGAAGGGAACCGGATGCGTCCCCTCACCTATACCAGACCCAAGGTAATGCTACCTATAGCCAATAAACCCATCCTGGAGCATTTGCTCACTGAGGCTGGGAAGGCTGGTGTTAGAGAATTTATCTTTGTTGTCGGCTATCATGATGAGCAGGTACGCAATTATTTTGGCACTGGTGACAGATGGGGGATAAGTATAGACTATTGCACCCAGAGGAAGCAACTGGGTACGGCTGATGCGGTTAAAATGGTTGAGGGCTTGGTTGATGGGAGCTTCTTAGTAATAAACGGGGATATTGTTGTTAACCAGAAGGACATCAATAGCCTAACCAGTAGGAGTGAAAATACGGTGAGTGTGGTTGAGGTTGAGGATACTAAGGATTTTGGGGTGGTTGAGTTAAGAGAAGGCAAGGTAGTCCATATTTATGAGAAGGTAGAAAAGTCTCCTTCTCATATGGTAAATGCTGGTCTATATCTGTTTACTCCAGATATACTTGACGCTATATCTCAGACTTCAAAATCACCGCGGGGGGAGTATGAGATAACCGATTCCTTACAGTTGCTGATAGACCAGGGAGGCTATATTTCTTACCAGGAGATTAGCTATTGGCTTGACCTTGGCTACCCCTGGGACTTACTGTCAGCCAATGAAGCTCTACTTAATGGGATTGAGTCGCAGAACCTGGGTGAGGTAGAGGAGAATGTGATAATAAAGGGGGTGGTGTGTGCTCAATGACCATTGATAGGGCAAGCTCTTTCAATAAGGGTAAAGGGTACGATAAATGCCTTTCTGGCAAAACCAAACCCCTCTCCTTTGAAGGAGAGGGGTCAAAGGGTGAGGTTGATGAGCAGTCTAATCAGGCTTTGCGGCTAGCGACTACCCGCCAGATAATGAGACCGATAATTATAACAGCCGCAATGATACCACCGATGAGCCACCAGTTAATGGGTGTAGGTGGTGGAGTTACCTCTGTGACCACAAATGTTCCTGATAAATCATCAATGGTTACACTGTAGCTGCCAGCATCCTCTTTGGTTACGCTAAAACTAACACTCTGGCTGGCGCCAGCAGCAATAGTTACACTCTCCTCCGCTTCCGTCACACCATTTATCATCAAGACCACGGTGTAGCTACCTTCTATATCACCGGTATTAGCCACAGATACAGAAATGGTTACCGCCTCATTAGGCTCAACCTCTGCCGGCAGTATACTGAGCTCTGATATTGAGAAGGCGGCGGGGGCTGGTGGCGGTGGGACAGCAATAATGGCAAAGGTGGTGAAGTGGCTTACTTGGCAATATGCCGTATTTGCCTCAGCATCCACTGTAGTTGTCAGGGCAAGCCAGTTTGAGCCATCCCAGTAAGCAATATACAAGTCCAGTTCGGTATAGCCTTCAGGCAAGCTCGCTGGGTCATAATTTATGGTCAAACTTATCGCCGGGCTAAAAGTAGCCCCATCGGGACCAAGGTCATAGGCTAGCCCGATAATATAGGCATCCTCAGGTAATGTTGTGGGTTCTTCTACCTCCACTATGGTTATTCTGCTCAAGGGGCTTTTACCTATGGTAAGACCCTTGGTGCCTACCTCAATAGTTAGATAACATAGACCATCTTCAGATTCAGCTATGACTGACGCGGTAAATATGCCATAGACATTAATAAAACCTGATAAATCGATAGTTCCTGGAGGCGGTGCCGGTGGGGAAGGAGGTAGGCCACCTCCTCCACCCCCTCCGCCTGGAGGCGGTGCCGGTTCCGGTTCCGGTTCAGGTTCCACTGCTTCACCAAAGGCTACCGGGCTTCCCCCAAGCTCGCCTCTGAGCATATTTGCCCAGATGTAGTTGTCTGCCGTATTAACCCCGGTATCTGAGCACTCATGCCAGGCAGCAGCTTTATAGTAATACATCACCAAAATAGACTCGTCGAGCCCGGCTATTTCAGCATCGGTATAGGTGTACTCAACAAGCATCGGCCAGACAATGGCATCAGGATTGTCAACCGAGATATCAATAAATATAGCCAACATATTAGCCGGCGGTGCTACCCCGGGATGAGGATTACTAGCATACTTCTGTACCGTGATAGTAACATCACCTAGGCCGGGGAAAGTATTCACGGTGATGGTAGTATCGGCTACATCGGAGAAATCAACCTCTTGGTTTGTCACCCCGGCAGCTACGGTTTCTACCTTCTGGGCGGTTATGTCTGATACTAAATCCAGATTTTGCGGGGTTGGTCCACCAC
>CAZQRE010000143.1:0-2574 GCA_964595695.1 uncultured Dehalococcoidales bacterium | reverse complement strand
GCTGCCTTCCAAAAGTCCACCGAAAATGCTGTATCAAAAACGGTCAATTTCCCTCAAGAGGCTACCCTGGAAGATATAACCAAGGTGTATATGATGGCTTACCAAGAGGGACTAAAGGGAATAACCATTTACCGGGATAGAAGCCGTGAGGCACAGGTGTTGAGCACAGGCAAGGTAGAAAAGGTTGAAGGTGCCGGGCTTACCCCAAGGAAGAGGTCAAAGGTAACCTCTGGGATTACCGAAAGGGTAACCAGCGGTTGTGGCTATATCTATGTAACCGTTAACTCTGATGAGCGGGGGATATGCGAGGTCTTCTCCACCCTGGGTAAAGCTGGCGGCTGTGCCTCAGCCCAGCTTGAAGCCACCTGCCGGCTTATCTCCCTGGCACTGAGGTCTGGAATAGATGTCGCCTCAGTGGTAAGGCAGCTCCGCGGTATCCGCTGCCCGTCCATCGCCTGGGAAGATGGACATGCTGTGCTCTCCTGTGCCGATGCCATTGCCAGCGTTCTGGAAAAACATACCACTGGTTATGAGGGTAAGCCTAAGCTGGAGGACTATGGAGCGGTCAAGAACCTGGCTGGGCAGTGCCCCGACTGCGGCAACCTGCTTGTCTATCAGGAAGGCTGCTTCATCTGCCCCAGCTGTGGATATACCAAGTGCTGAATGGGAAAGAGATTCACATCCTCTTAGCCCACTTAACTGCATTTAGGAAGACCTGGAAGCCATCGCCATGCTCCCTGGCGCCCTGCCTCGTCCACTGTGGGTGCTGGGTGCCCCGAATATAGCGTTCCGGGTGTGGCATCAAGGCAAAAATACGCCCCGAGGCATCACAAATACCAGCTATATTGCCTACCGAACCATTAGGGTTATATGGATAGCCAGCTTTGTTGTTCCCCTGCTCATCAGCGTAATACAACACTACGTTTAACTCAGGCAAGACCTCGGGGTCAGCCACCACCTTGCCCTCGCCGTGGGCAACAGGGAGATACATACTATCTATCCCCTTGGTGAACAGGCAGGGGCTATCCTTATTCACCCGCAGATAGACCCAGCGACACTCAAATTTACCCGAATCATTGGCGACCACCGTTAACGGTGGCGAACTGCCAACCGATAGCCTGGGTAAAATGCCAGCTTTCACCAGCACCTGAAAGCCATTACAGATGCCTAAGATCAGTCCACCACCTTCAATAAACCTCAGTATATCTTCACCAAGCTTCAGCCTTAGCTCATTGGCTAGCACCTTGCCAGCAGCAATATCATCACCGTAGGTAAAGCCGCCGGGAACAACCATTATCTGGTAGTCGGAGAGCCGCTGTTCACCACGAATTAGCTGGTTGACATGAACTGAGGTCACTACTGCTCCAGCTCGCTGGAAGGCAAAGGCAGTTTCAGCATCACAATTTGTCCCCGGGGCTCGCAATATCAGTGTCTTTACTTCCATCAGAAATCGTTTACCAACCCCTCACCCTTTATTTTTATTAACCCTATCCCTTATTAACCCTATCCCCTTTTTCCCTTCCCCAAAATAGGGAGATGTATTCTTTGCATGAAGGGGATTTAATTATATAAGAGAGGCTTCGCCTCTCTTTGACTCTCCTTTGAAGGGGAGAGGGGAGGAGATTATGATATGAACATCTTCTTATCATGGCTTCGCCCCTTTCAATTCCCTTTTTAAATAACTCTCACGCTTCTACCAGCGAAGAGGCTTCTGCCACGCCTCTTTCAATTCACCAATAGGGGTAGCCACAACCCTTCTACTATTCAGTCCGTATATTTCAAGCACCTCGGAATCGGTAATCTGACCGACAGCCGCCAGGCTGGTGCCACTCATTACCTGTTCAAACTCATCCTTGCTCTCTGGCGCTACTTCAACCAAGAACCGACTGTTCGATTCAGAGAAGAGTATGAAGTCATCCCGGTCTATAGGCTCACCGAGTGGAATGGATTTCAAGGAAATCGTCGCTCCCAGTCCCCCAGCAAATGCCATCTCGGCAATGGCAACCCCGATGCCACCATCGCTACAGTCATGACAGGCTCTAACCAAGCCTTTCTCGGTAGCCAGGCTTAAGCTATCCATCAGCTTTTTCCCCAGCTGTGGATTCACTTTAGGCACATTATTTCCAATAAAACCATAAGTTCTAAAATATTCCGACCCCCCAAGCTCATTCTGGGTGGTACCAACGATGTAAATCAGGTCGCCGGCTTTCTTGAAATCCATTGATACTGCTCGATTCACATCTTCCATAACACTGATGGCAGAGATGAGCAGGGTGTGGGGAATAGATATAGTCCTGCCATTGGATTCAAACTCATTATTCAGGCTATCCTTACCGGAAATAAAAGGGGTCTCATAGGTAGTCGCCATATCGTAGCACGCCTGGGCTGCCCTGACTAAAGCCCCCAGCATATCCGGTCGGTCGGTATTGCCCCAACTGAAATTATCAAGCAAGGCTACTTTATGTAAACTACCACCAACAGCTATAATCTGTCTTAACGCCTCATCAATAGCAGACGCCGCCATCCAGTAGGGGTCTATCTCTCCATATTTAGGGTTTATGCCGTTGGCAACAA
>CAZQRE010000142.1:0-2589 GCA_964595695.1 uncultured Dehalococcoidales bacterium | reverse complement strand
CCGGTAGTATTACCGCCGTAATCCCCTACTATGGTGACGGTCGCACTGACAAGAAGGACCAACCCCGGGTGCCGATAACAGCCAGGTTAGTGGCTGACCTGCTCACCGTGGCTGGTGCCAATCGAGTGCTGACAGTAGATTTGCATGCGGCGCAGATTCAGGGCTTTTTTAACATACCAGTTGATGAACTGACTGCTCTTTACATGTTAAGTCATTACTTTAAACAGAGAATCTTTGATGACCTGGTAGTAGTGGCTACTGATATAGGCATTTCCAAGCGGGCACGGGACATGGCGGCTAAGCTTGATGCCCCGCTGGCTATTATGGAAAAGAGACGGGTGGGCAATACTGACCAGGCTGAGACGCTAAATGTTATCGGTGACGTGGAAGGCAAGGTGGCTCTTACATTAGATGATGAAATAGATACCGCTGGCTCCCTGGTAAATGTTGTTTCTGCTTTAAAGGAGCAGGGGGCAAGGGAGGTATATGCCTGCTGTACCCACCCGGTATTCTCTGGTCAAGCTATCCAGAGGATAGCCTCGTGTCCGGTAAAGGAGGTGGTGGTTACTGATACCATTCCCGTCAGCGGTAATAAGAGATTAGATAAGATTACTGTTTTACCCATAGCCCCGCTACTGGGTGAAGCCATCCACCGCATTCATACCGGACTATCTATAGGAGCTATGTTTGAGCAGGAGTGAGCTATGTTTAAATGGCTGGGTAGTCTTATTGATTCTAATGAGAAAGAGCTGAAGCGATTACAGCCGAAAGTAAACCAGATAAATGAGCTGGAGCCTGATTTGGAAAAGCTCAGTGACGGCGAACTTCGTGCCAAGACTGACGAGCTTAGGGCTCGGCTTAAAGGCGGTAGTTCACTTGATGAACTTTTGCCTGAGGCTTTTGCTGCCGTTCGTGAAGCCGCCAAGCGGACGATAGGTCAGCGCCACTTTGATGTCCAGTTGATGGGGGGAGTTGTCCTTCACCAGGGCAAAATTGCTGAGATGAAAACTGGTGAGGGTAAAACCCTGGTGGCTACCCTCCCCCTCTATCTGAACTCCCTTAACGGTCAGGGCTGCCACCTGGTTACGGTTAACGACTACCTGGCCAGGAGAGACCCCTACTGGATGGGACCTATCTATCACGCCCTGGGGGTAAGCGTGGCCAGCATTTATCCGCAACAGACCCCAGATGAACATATCCCTTCTCGCCTTTATGACCCCAGCTTTGATTCCGGGGATAATCGGTGGTCTCATTTTAGACCCGTCTCTCGCCGTGAAGCCTATGAAGCTGATATCACCTACGGCACCTCAAGTGAGTTCGGCTTTGACTATTTGCGGGACAATATGGTCATTGACCTGGCTCACTGTGTCCAACACCAGCTAAACTACGCCATTGTTGATGAGGTAGATAATCTACTTATTGATGAGGCACGTACCCCGCTTATTATCAGTGCTCCTGATGTGGAAGCAGAACAGACGTATCAGATATTCGCCCGACTTGTCCCTCGTCTGCGCCGGGAAGAGGATTACATATTAGATGATAAGGAACGCAGGGTGAAGGAGATAACCGAAGTTGGCTACGACAATGCGGAAAGAATGTTAAAGCGAGAAGGTGTATTAAAGTCAGGTAGCCTCTATGACAATGCTAGTCTGCTACATCACCTCAGAAATGCCATTACCGCTAAGGAGTTCTATAAACGAGACCAGCAATATACCATCACTAAAGACAGGGAGGTAGTTATAGTTGATGAGTTCACCGGGCGGCTAATGCTTGGTCGCCGCTACTCCGAGGGGCTGCATCAGGCAATAGAAGCCAAGGAGCATGTCGAGGTTCAGCGGGAAAGCCGCACCTTTGCCACCATTACCATCCAGAACTACTTCCGCATATATGAGAAATTAGCCGGGATGACCGGCACTGCCGTCACCGAGGCTGAGGAGTTTCACAAAATATATAACCTTGAGGTGTTGGTGTTGCCCACCAACGTGGAATACCGAGCCATGCAGGGCGAACTGCAAACCGTCACCCGGCGTGGCAACGGCGAGGAGGTCACCACCTACGAAAACCCGCAAACGGGTGAACTCTTCTGGAAGCGCATTGACCACCCTGACCGCATTTACAAGGACGAGGAGTCCAAATTTAAAGCAATAGTGCGCGAGATTGAGCAGCTTCACAAGGAAGGGCAACCGGTGTTGGTCGGCACCGTATCTATTGAGAAGTCAGAAGACCTGAGCGACCAGCTACAGAGAAAGGGGATACCGCATCAGGTGCTTAATGCCAAGCATCATGAGAAGGAGGCGGAAATCATCGCCCAGGCAGGGCAGCCGGGAGCGGTAACTGTTGCCACCAATATGGCTGGGCGCGGCGTTGATATTATACTGGGTGAAGGCATTACCCAGAAGGGTGGGCTTCACATTATAGGCACTGAGCGCCACGAGGCACGGCGAATTGATAATCAGCTTCGGGGTAGAGCCGGACGTCAGGGTGACCCGGGAAGCTCCCGCTTCTATGTTTCTTTAGAAGATGATATTGTGCGTCGCTTTGGCGGCGATAGAATTAAGGGCTTTATGGAATGGGCAGGCATGGATGAGG
>CAZQRE010000141.1:1146-2592 GCA_964595695.1 uncultured Dehalococcoidales bacterium | reverse complement strand
CCACAACTGTCGCCCCAACCTCAGCTAGTTTCAGAGCGATAGCTCGTCCTATACCCTGCCCACTCCCGGTAACTATAGCCACTCTATTAGAAAAGTTCATATACCTCTTCTTTATTAACCCCGGTCATCTGAACCATATTTCCAATAGCTGATACGCCACCTATGTTCAAAGTTTCAGCACTTTTGTTTATTCGTTTAATGAGACCGGTAAGCACTCTGCCCGGTCCTATCTCAATAAAGATAGACACATCATCACTTACCATATACTCAATTGAGGGCTGCCACTGAACACAATGACACAGTTGTCCAAGCAGCTCTTCCTTAACCAATTCAGCAGTGGTCAATGGCTGGGCAGTAGTGTTAGCTATAATAGGAATGGCTGGGTCGTTAAAGGAAAGGGTAGCTATAATCTCAGCCATACCATCAACCGCCGGCTGCATCAGTGGCGTATGAAAGGCACCACTCACCGCCAATGGGATGGTGCGATAAGCCCCTCTGGTATTAGCTAAATCCATAGCCTGGGTTAAATTCTCCTTTGCTCCGCTGATTACTAGCTGACCAGGGCAGTTAATATTAGCAATCCGGGTATTAGTCTCGATACATACCTCAGCCAATGAAGCTTCATCAAGCCCAATTATTGCCACCATGCCCCCGGGTCGGCTCAGCCCAGCTTCATACATTAACCGCCCCCTCTCTCGGGTCAGATAAACAGTATCGGCAAAATCAAGCACTCTGGCTGCTGCCAGTGCTGTATACTCACCCAGGCTATGACCAGCAACAAAGGCAGGGGATGGTAACCCATTGCTACCGCTCACATCATAGATAGCCTTCAAGCAAGCAAAGCTGACGGTTACTATTGCTGGTTGGGCATTGATAGTCTGTCGAAGCTCATCTTCTGGTCCGTCAAAGCATAACCTAGATAGGGGAAATCCTAAAGCCTCGTCAGCCTGCTCAAAGACTGCTTTAGCTGAATCAAAATTATCATAAAGGTCACGACCCATGCCTACCCACTGAGAACCCTGTCCCGGGAAGACATAGGCTACCTTCACCAGTTCTGCCTCCCTTTTAAATTAATGCAAAAGCAATATAGCCAAAGAGCGGTTCTAATCATGCCACTGCTCACCAGTCATTAACCGGTCTTCTTTTCTGGACTTTTAACGATAATGACCTCCCTACCGGCATAGCTGCCACAGGTAGGGCAAACACGATGAGACAATTTAGGGCTATGGCATTGAGGACAATAGTCTAGAGGAGGAAGAGTCAATCCCAGGTGACTCCGCCTTTTACCCTGACGCGCCTTAGCGTATTTTCGCTTTGGTAAAGCTCCCATAATCTATTCCATTCCTTCCTGCTCATCTGGTAAACCAGTCAAAACCAAGTTTTTCAACTTAGCCCAGCGAGGGTCTGCTTCCTGAGGTGGACAATCACAACCTCCCTGATTAAGGT
>CAZQRE010000141.1:0-1136 GCA_964595695.1 uncultured Dehalococcoidales bacterium | reverse complement strand
AGACATCGGCTACCGTCATCGGCTCAGCCTCTCTTCTAGATTAATGCAGCCACAATATAACCAAAAAGCGGCTCTCATCCTGTCACCACTCACCGGTCATCAGCCAGCCTTCTTTTTCGGGCTCTTAATCTCAATGACCTCCCTGCCAGCATAGCTGCCACAGGTAAGACAAACATGGTGAGGCAGTTTAGGACTATGGCATTGAGGGCAATAGTCCAGAGGAGGAAGAGACAGCCCAAGATGGCTACGCCGCTTACCCCGACGTGCCTTAGCTATTTTTCGCTTTGGTAAAGCTCCCATAACCTACTCCGTTCCTTTCCTACACCCAAGTATTTATGTCGTCACATATAAAGCAATTTACTTAACTCAGACCAGCGAGGGTCCATCCCCTGAGACGGACAATCACAAGGTCCGTAATTAAGATTGTGACCGCAATTGGGGCATAACCCGGCACAATCTTCACCACAAAGTGGCTTCATAGGGATAGCCAGTAGCGCATACTGACATATCGCCTCAGTTAAATCAAGGATATGATGCTCATCAATAGTAAAGCAACCAGGCTCATCAGGCACAGGCAGCCAGGCACCACTAACTACATCTACCGTAGGGAAATATTCCTCTTCAATATTTAGAGCCAGAGGACAACTAAACAAACTCAAACAGCGGCTACAGATAACCTCAACCTCAGTATGTAGTGTACCTTTAGCCAGGATACCCCGGTCGGTACGCATCAGCCTAAGCTCACCCTGAACCAGGCTACCACCACCAGCAATATCAACAACCTCACTAACCTCATAATTTCGTACTGAGCCTATAGGTGCCTTAAGCTGCTGAGAAACATTTATCGACATTATATTCCGCTTCCGCCTAGCTGAAGTCAGCCTATTATAAGCCGAGCCGCATACTTAGTGCAAGCTTGCGGATGACGTTTCATATTGTCTTCTTCCCCGAGCAGTGTTGGTTTGGGGTCAATTTTGACCTTAGTAGTGCCAAGAACCTGCTCCAGGCAAACCACGATATTCATTCACGCCTTGCCTTCCTCTTCCTGAGTTCAGAGGCAATGACATTTCTTAGGACCTGATTGGTGCCTTCATATATCTGGGTGATTTTGGCATCTCTCATCATTTTCTCAATGG
>CAZQRE010000140.1:0-2592 GCA_964595695.1 uncultured Dehalococcoidales bacterium | reverse complement strand
AAGCCGCTGGAGTGGGTTTACTCACTAAGAAACCACCTATCTCAAACCCTGGCTGAAGTTTTACCTGAGCCACAGGCATCACTAGCCCAGGGTATTATTTTAGGCATTCGGGGTAATATCCCGTCATCACTCCGAGCCGACTTCTCTCACACCGGTACCGCTCACCTACTTGCCATCTCCGGTCTCCACCTCACTATCGTGGCTGGCATCTTGCTCAGCATCGGTATATGGCTCTTTGGCAGGAAGCGCTATATTTACATCTGGCTGGCACTGGGCACAATCTGGCTCTATGCCCTACTCACCGGTATGCACCCACCAGTAGTCAGGGGCGCCATTATGGCTAGCCTGTTCCTCACTGCCGAGCTTCTGGGCAGACAGCGTAGCGCTTTCACCGCCCTCGCCTTTGCCGCAGCCATAATGGTAGGCATCAGCCCTCAAATACTATGGACTGCCTCCTTCCAGATGAGCTTCCTGGCTATGGCTGGTCTAATCTTCCTTGCCTCTCCTTTCCGAGCCATAGGCAGAAAAGCGGTTAATGCCACCCTGGGTGAAGACGGGACAGCAGTATCCATAGCCAATATTATTACCGACACCTTCAGTATAACCCTGGCGGCAATCATAGCTGTTTGGCCACTTGTTGCCCATTACTTTGGCATTGTTTCGTTGGTTGCTCTCCCAGCCACACTCCTTGCCCTGCCGGCCCTGCCTGGCATCATTATCACCGGGGCTTTAGCTGGCGGCTTGGGGCTTATTGCTCTACCGCTAGCCTATGCCATAGGTTGGTTAGCCTGGCTCTTCCTGTCATATATGCTACTGGTGGTTAATGTTTTTGCCACCCTGCCCCTATCATCTATTGAGCTAAGCTCAGTTGATACTATCCTGATATGGGTTTATTATTTAGCCCTTGCCACAGCTATCTGGCTCAATAGCAACCGGAAGAAGTTGACTAACCCGATGCCCAAAGCTACAACTTGGTTGAGGCTAGAAATAGATAATTCCTTCAACCTTATTTCCAGGCTACCTAAGAAATGGGTTATTCCACCGCTACTGGTGGTAGCTATTCTGGTATCGGTGGCAGCTGCCACTATGCCTGACGATAATCTTCATATAAGCTTCCTTGATGTCGGGCAGGGCGATGCCATACTGATTCAGAAAGGAAGTCAGCAGGTTCTGGTTGACGGTGGACCCAGCCCACAAGCAATAAGCCTGGGACTGGGCAATAAAATGCCCTTCTGGGATAGAACCATAGACTTAGTGATATTGACCCACCCCAGCGCTGACCATGTCACCGGTCTGGTAGAGGTTCTACAGAGATATAAGGTCAAGCAAGTGCTTTACCCTGATTTAGATTTTGAGTCCGATATATACGATGAGTGGCTCAGGGTTATTGAGGAGAAGGATATTGAATGCACCATAGTTCAAGCTGGACAGCAGATTGACTTAGGTGAAGGGGTAGTAATAAAGGTGCTCAGCCCCCAGATACCCCTATTAACCGGCACCGAGTCTGATATAGACAATAATGGTATGGTATTACATATAAGTATGGGCGAACTGAGCTTCCTGCTTACTGCCGATATAATGTGGGAAGCAGAATTTGAGCTTATTGCCCGCAGAGCTAATTTAACTAGCACCGTGCTCAAGGTTGGTCACCATGGCTCTGATACCTCCACTTACCATGAATTCCTGGCAGTGGTTAATCCCCAGCTAGCCGTTATCTCGGTGGGAGCCGACAACAGATTCGGTCACCCCACCCCCGAGGTTATAGACAGACTTGAGGAAAAGCTAGGCTCAGAAAATATATACCAAACTTACGATGCCAAAACTGACGAACACCACACAATAGAATTCATCACTGACGGGGCAAGGCTGTGGGTGAAGACAGTGAAATAAGATTTTACATTGATAATCCAAGCAGTCCAGTAGTATACTTCCTAAATAGAGTAGTAACAGAGGTGGCTATATGAAGACCTTTCAAGTTATCCGAAGTGGCATCGTCTTTGAGCTTCAGCCTGAACCTGAAGGCGGCTATACAATAACTGTTCCCTCTCTACCCGGGTGCATATCCTACGGCGAAACCTTTGAGAAGGCTATGGAACTAATAAAAGATGCCATGGAAGGCTGGTTGGCTGTAGCCAGAGAAGAAGGCGTGCCTATACCAGAGCAGTTTGAATCTATTGAAGTTGCTGCTATTTAGGTATTAAGCCTCATGAGACAAGAACTACCAGTACTGAAACCCAGGCAGGTGGTGGCAGCTTTGGAAAAAGCAGACTTTGAAGTAAGGAGGCAAACAGGTAGCCATATGATTATGTATAAAACTGGTATTCGCCACCCTATTTCTATACCCCTGCATCCTGGAGACTTACCAAAAGGGACACTTAGAGCCATAATTAGACAAGCAGGATTAACCATAGACGAATTCTTAGGCTTGCTCTAACTGACCGATGGGGAAAGGCTGTGGGTGAGGGTGGATTAGAGACAAACCTCGGGCCAGCGGTAAGTGATGACGGCTTCGCCCTCCCTGGTCTCAGCTGCCGGAGGTAGTGGCGGCGGCGGTTCTGAATCACAAGCTACAATCAGCCGCCCATAGACCCA
>CAZQRE010000139.1:0-2612 GCA_964595695.1 uncultured Dehalococcoidales bacterium | reverse complement strand
GGTCACTTTGCGGAGGTGAAATCCCTGAATTGCAAGGCTAGTAAATAGGGACAAGACCTTTGGTTTCTTAAATAAGATAGAAACTAGCGTATTCCAGTAGTGTTTCCGTCCCTTTTCCTTCACGCCCAAAGTCCATATAGATTTAAGCACTGTCACAATATGGTGCGGTTTTACGCTGGTACTTCTTTTACTCCGTGGCTGGTACTCGTCAAAGAAGGTTTTAATCCGACGGTAATATAGCTTGGGAGCGTAGATTGTGTCCAGTATCTCTCTGTAACCGTGAACCAGCATTTCGTGGGGCATCTTGGGGACGATGTTCGTTTCACCATCGGTGTTATCACCAGACAAACCAGGCAATATACGGTTTTCCTTTTTCAGACGCTTATACAGCCTCGTTTCCGGAGGAGCATTTAGTATACCGACCATAGCGGTAACAATACCACTCTTCTGAATGAAATTGATCTGGCTTTGAAAAATTGAAGGTGGATCACTGTCAAAACCGACAATGAATCCTCCCCGCACATGAAAACCATGATTTTGAAGTGTCTTAACAGATGCCACTAAATCACGGTCTTTATTTGTTATTTTGTTACATTCGGAGAGGCTTTCTTCATTTGGGGTTTCAATGCCAATGAACACTGTGTCAAACCCGGCATCGGTCATCAGCATCATTAGTTCTTCATCATCGGCAAGATTTATGGAGACTTCGGTAGAGAAAGTAAAGGGGTATTTCTTTTCCTTCATCCACTCAATTATCGCTGGCAGAACTTCCGATTTCAATTTTCTCTTGTTGCCGATAAAGTTATCATCAACGAAGAATATGCTGGATCGCCATCCACTGTCATATAATATTTCTATTTCATCCAATATCTGGGCAGCAGTTTTGGTTCTTGGCTTACGACCGTTCATTACTATTATCTCACAGAACTCACAATCGAACGGGCAACCCCTCGAATACTGTATATTCATACTGTGGTATTTTTTCTTATCGATGAGCGACCATAAAGGTACAGGGGATGTCGTTATATCTGGTCGTACCTTAGATTCATAAATATGCCTGGCACATCCCTTCTCTAAATCCTCCAGGAATAGCGGTAGTGTATTTTCTGCTTCACTAAGTACCAGGTGATCTATATCATCAAAACCAAAATCCTCGTACCCGGCAGTAAAAAGGGGACCACCGGCGACAATCTTACTCCCAAATTTCTTACACCGGTTAATGACCTCTCTTGCTGATTTTTGCTGTACCACCATAGCGCTGATAAACACATAGTCAGCCCACTCGATGTCTTTGTTATTTAGGGGATCTGCATTCATATCTACAAGCTTTTTCTCCCATTCAGGGGGAAGCATGGCTGCTACAGTTAATAGACCTAGAGGGGGGAAATTTGCCTGTTTAGAAAGGAATCTTAAGGTGTGCTTAAAGCTCCAGAGAGTATCCGGGTATTGTGGACAAATAAGAAGTACTTTCAAATTACTCTTCTCCAGATGTGGTCTGAGTATGATTATGAGTGTTGGGATTTATTTTATCCCATATTTGAGGCTTCCTAGTATAACACAGGTCAACAAACTCATCAGGAAGCCGGGTCATCAAGTAGAGGCTATCCCCGCAATAAAGAACCCCTTCTAGCTTCATCCCCCATGTCCTCCCATTTGACTGTTGTCCATTTTTATTGACATAACACCAAAAACAATTCAAAGCTAACCAGATAGGAATTGTTTCCCAATATTTTAATACTATTTTGCCTTTAGTCACATCAATTCTTTGTTGTCCATAGTGACTCGCTATCAAAACGTTCACCACTCAGCTTGGCTGTCAATGTAGTCCTCAATTCGTTGATAGGGACTCGTATCTGATTCATAGTATCACGCTCCCGGATGGTAACCTGCTCATCTTCAAGTGATTGGAAGTCAATGGTGACACAGAGGGGAGTGCCAATCTCGTCTTGGCGCCGGTAGCGACGCCCAATACTTTGAGCATCATCATACTGTACCATCCACTGCTGGCGTAGGTCGGCATATATCTGTTTGGCTACTGATGTTAGTGTCTCTCGTCTACTTAAGGGTAATACGGCTACTTTGATAGGGGCTAGAGTGGGGTGGAGGTGAAGTAGCACCCTTATTTCGTCCTTGTCCGGTTCTTCAGCGTAGGCATCGCAGAGGAAGGCTAGAGCTGAGCGGTCTACCCCTGCCGATGGCTCAATTATAAAAGGGATAATATGCTCTTTAGTTTCTTCATCAAGGTAATTCAGACTCTTGCCACTATACTTGGCGTGTTGAACCAGGTCAAAGTCGCCACGATTGGCGATGCCTTCCAGCTCAGCCCATCCCATAGGGAATAGATAATCAATGTCATAGCACTCTCTAGCGTAGTGAGCCAGTTCACTCTTAGCGTGTTGGCGTAGCCGGAGGTTTTCTTTTTTAATGCCTAATTTCACATACCAGTCGAGGCGTTCCTCAAGCCAGTAGTTAAACCATTCCTTGTCGGTTCCGGGCTTGATAAAGAACTCGATTTCCATCTGCTCAAACTCCCGACTGCGAAAAATAAAATTGCCGGTGGTAATCTCATTGCGGAAGGCCTTACCTATCTGGGCGATGCCGAAAGGCAGCCT
>CAZQRE010000138.1:0-2705 GCA_964595695.1 uncultured Dehalococcoidales bacterium | reverse complement strand
GGCGCTTATCCAAAGTGGTGTAGTCCAGGTAGCCCAGATTTACCGGCTTCTTCACCTTATATACATAGTCACCAGTCAGGAAAACAAATGACATCTGGGTTTGCACCATCTCTACCCCTTGTGGAGCCTCAGGATAGGCTTTTACCTCAAGCAGGGCTTGAACCACTTCTGGTAGCTGTGGCATCAACCTTTTCTCTTCTCTCCTTCAACCTTTGTTGACCGATTGCTTACCAACCTCACCCCCTTTAGGTTTTATTTGGTAACCCCATCCCCCTTTATCCCCCTTCCCCTTGATAAGGGGAAGGGGGAACGGTTATATAAGAGAGGCTTCGCCTCTCTTTGACTCTCCTCTAGTATCTCTCTCCTTATCAAGGAGAGGGGGAATTTTGTTTAAAGAGGGGCTGGCGCCCCTCTTGGACGCCCTGATTGAATAATCTCCCTTAACCTTTGTTGACATTTCTGACACAATCTAGCCCCTTTTATATCAGTATCAGCCAAACTGTTGGAGAAGTGCATTACACACTTTATGTCCCCACAGTGGCTCAGGTAGTAGGTATGTCCCAACTCATGGACTGCCTCTTTAATAGCTCTGTCCCCAAATAATCCCTTATCCTGAGGTAAGCCATAGCGCTCCTGCCTCAGGCGGTACAGGGAGACAATTGCCACCCCGGAGCTAATATCAGCTTCACCGAAGATAAAGTTTAACCCCGGGGAATATAAATCTACATCAACTATGCCCAGGCATTTATCCCCTGGCTCGATACCGAAGCTACGCAGAGTAGCTAGTAGTAGTGACGCCAGATATTGCTTTCTCTTTGGCTCATAGGCATAGTCCAGATTGCTAATTTGAGCCTTAATTTCCACCGGGCAGTTAAAGGTCTGCTCAAGGCTTTGTTTCAGTATTTCCAGTATATGGCTATCAATCACAGTCAGAGGTCTAAGGATTATTTTTCGCCTCATCCTTACCCTCGTCAGTGCCTTTTAGCCAGTATTGTAACTCCTCCAGCACCTCTTGGTGGTTGGTTCTGGTCACGGTTATCAACTTTACCTGAGGCTGGCGCTTGATAGCATCTGCCCACGGGTTGGGGCTGAGCATGATGGTTCCCAGAACCCTCTTCCCGCTGTCAATTATGTGTAAAACGGCTTCCCTGAAGTTAGCCGAAAATAGCTCCATCTTCCCGATTTCATCAATAACTAGTAAATCACACTCCTCGGCTGCCTGGTGAAGAGCAGAAACACCTACCCGGTCTAAACTATCAATGTCAACCCCATACTTGCTTACCCTATATTGGCTGCGAATATCAATATGAGCCAGTATGGCACTGCGTCCGTCTAAGGTAACCAGCCTGAAGCCCTCTCTTACTCCCTGACTTCTTATTTCTTCAGTGTAAAAACCGCCGGCTTTGCTCTTCATCCCGGCTACGGCTTGTTTGATAATGCTGGTTTTCCCTGTCCCCGGTTTGCCAGTGAGCAGATAGACTCGCTTCATAAGCTCTTATAGCTACAGGCTATTTCTCAGGCTGGGGCTTTCTCAGCCTTTCTTCTTGCCTCCAGCTTCTTTTCCTTGCGCCGATGCTTAAGGTTGGCTACCCGTTTCCTTTTATTCATCACTAGTTAATATAACCTAAATTAGCTTTTCTTGCCACTTTTGACTTTATTAGCGAAGACCTCAACAAACCTGGCAAAAGAGCGGTCATAGCTCTTTTCCACCTCCGGGGGGAAGACACAGGCGGGAAGCTCATCAAGCCCCAGATGATAAGAAATGCACTCACAGCATTTGCCCTTTCTGGAGCAGGGCTCATAGGTGCAAGGGCATTTTGCTTTATTAACCTCAATCTGGCATTCCATTGCTAAACCCTTCCCCTTACTAAATGTAGCCCTTTCTTATCTTTGCCGACAGCTCAGCCAGCAGCTCCAGGGCACGGGCTGATGCCTCCTTGGTAGCCATGCGCCCCAACCCACAGCTAGGGGTAAGCAGACCCTGCTGCAAGAGTTGCTTGAAGCGGATGCCCTCTCTGGTAAAGGGTGCCATTGCCTCCTCCAGACGGTCTTTAACGCTGGCAACCGTTTCCTTAGCTAATGCTTCCTCATCGTTAGGGATAATCCCCCAGGCAATGGCCCCCCCTCGTTCCAGGAATTTTTTTACTTCAGCGGGATAGAGGCTCAGCGACTGAGCATAGTTATAAGCATCAAAGCTCAGGATGTCAGCACTGGTATCCAGCAGAACCGACCAGTCGGTATTACCGCAGCAGTGAACCCCTTTCAGTCCACTAATACCGGCAAAGACCTCTTCCAGCAGGCTAATAACCTTTTTTGAGGAACCCATGCCGGTGGCTATGGCACCATAGGAAACCATATATGGCTCATCAACAAAGATAATGGTATTTTTAGAGATTTTCCTTAGCTCTTTTTCCTGCCAACTTGCCTTTAGCCTGAGAAATCTAGCCACCACGTCACCGAGAATGTCATCATAGATTATAGCCCGGCGACTATCATCGGTAACAGCTAGCCCCCAGGTAATAGGTCCGGTTATTTGCCCCTTAACTGCCAATGGGGACAGACTCTTCAAGCCCAGGAAGCTGTGGAGACCAGCGGCATAATCGGGGCTAATGGGATATCTATCAATATTATTCTCTAAATAAGCAGTATAGAGCTGCTCCAATGGCTTATCCAGGTCCTGGGAGCGGTCGATATAGATACTACCC
>CAZQRE010000137.1:0-2768 GCA_964595695.1 uncultured Dehalococcoidales bacterium | reverse complement strand
ATGAACAGACAGATACCCAAATGCGTCCTACGGCTTAGTGAAAATTTTGTCGTCTTTTGTGTGAATAGTAAATATGGATTCAACAACTTCACCTATGCGCCGGAGGTCAGAGAGAAATAGACAAATGACTCGAACGCCGCATATATCTAGAATGGTTTCCAATGGTGTATCCCTTTCTTGTCGGCGTGCCTTGTCAATAAGAGAATCGAAAGGTTTAACCCGACCAGTAACCTGGTGAAAAGGTATATGCCGTGACTCGAGTTCTCGCCTCAGCGTATATATCAGTTCGTCTTTAAGACGCTCATACCTCCCACTTTGTTCTTCATACTCTTTGCGCAAAGCTTCAATATCCATGCCCAACCTCATTTTTAATTGTACTATAATACCTCCCCCAAATAAAGAGGCGAGCCCCTGCTCTAAAGTAGTATTAAAGGGAGTTAGAGGGGCAAAGCCCCTCTAAAAAATACTTCCCCTTCCCCTTGATAAGGGGAAGGGGATTAAGGGGATAGGGTTAATAAACGATTCCTGGTTAAATCATCTTGTTTTCTAGCCGAGCAGTGGGCTATAATGAGCCTTATCTTAGAAAGGAGAATTTCAAATGCCATCATACGCCTATTTCCATAAGCAGTTCGTCCCGCTATCTGAAGCCAAGATAGGGGTTATGACCAACTCCCTTCACTATGGCACTGCGGCTTTTGAAGGCATCAGGGGTAACTGGAATAGCCAGCAACAGCAGCTTTACCTCTTTCGCCTTAAAGAGCACTATGACCGACTACAGAATGGCTGCGGGGTGCTGAAAATCAACCTCCCCTATACTACAGACGAGCTATGCCAGATAACGGTAGAACTGGCAGAAAAGTGCGGTTTTCAGGAAGATATATATGTCCGCCCTCTAGCCTATAACAGCACTGAGGCTCTAGGTGTCCGCCTTCATGACCTTGAATGTGATTTCCTGGTCTTTGCTTTCCCCTGGGGACGATATCTGGATGTGGATAAAGCGCGGTGCGGTGTCTCTTCATGGCGGTATCCCAGTGAAGTACCGCGGGCTAAGCTTACCGGACTTTATATCAATAATGCCTTAGCTAAAACAGAGGCTATTGAGAATGGCTTTGACGAGGCAATTATTCTTACCTCAGATGGTTATGTCTCTGAAGGAAGTGGCGAGAACATCTTTCTGGTCATAGATGGCAAACTGGTAACACCAGCCAGCTATAATGTTATGCTGATGGGTATTACCCGCAATACGGTAATAAAACTGGCTAAAGCAGAGCTGGGTATCGAGACGATAGAAAGACCTATTGAGCGCTGTGAGCTTTACAATGCTGACGAGTGCTTCTTTACCGGCACCGCCGCCAATATAACCCCGGTAGCTGAGATAGACCGCCGCATGATAGGCAGTGTTGAAATTGGAGAAATAACAAAGAAGTTGCAAGAAATCTATTCCGAGGTAATACGAGGCAATAACCCTAAATACCTTGACTGGTGCACTGCTGCCTATAACAAATAAGCTATTTTCTGGCTGGAGCTACCCCCAATGACTTCAACAACCAAATGACCCGGCAGCTTTCCTCCAGTGTTGTCGTGCAATTAAGGGCTTCCTCCAGTAGCTGACCAATGGCAAAGCTACCATGACCATGAACCATAACAATCCGGTACTGCTTTAATGCTTGAGCAATTATATCAGCTAGCCCCCCTAGCCTTACCTCCATATGCCAACCAAGGACTGGAACCTGACCGACTACACAAAGACCTTCGGCATCCCTGGGTAAAATCTCAGTTTCAGCTAGTGACAGGGCAATGGCATGAGGCGGGTGGGCATGAATAACAGCTAATGCCGGGGTTTCCTGATAAATAACACGATGAACAGCTAATTCTATCGAGGCTAGTGGTGTCGACCGGTCATTTTTAGTTATTCCGGTCTCTATCAAATCATGTTCCTCAAGACAACCCAGCCTGCTGCCGCGGCGAGTAATAATTATATGCTCCCCTTGCCTGATACTCAGATTCCCACTATGGGAAGAGATGAGTCCCCGGGTAAACAGGTCATGCCCAATAGTCTGAAACTGAGATAAAATCATGGTTTCCTTAGGCTATCTCCCAAGTAAGGCTGTGGCTAATTTATAACTATTGACAATAAAAATCAAATCAGGCTATTGGCTACACCAACTTCCTGATGACAGCAATAACTCTACCTTGAATCTCAACATTGTCTGGCTCAGCATAAATAGGCTGCATCTGGCTATTTGCCGGTTGGAGCCGGATGCGACCGGGCTCACCATAAAATTTCTTCAGCGTAGCCTCTTTTTCCGCCTTAAGCCATATTGCTGCCATTTCCCCGTTCTCCACCACATTCACATACTGCATCAGGATAATATCACCATCATTAATCAAAGCATCCACCATTGACGAACCCTTCACCTTCAAAGCATAAACCCCCTCCCTGCCTCGGGTCAAGTCCTGGGGCACCTCCAGCGTCTCTGAGGAAGCAGCCACATCCCAGGTATCAGCAGTGGGCACTGGTATTGGGTCACCAGCCGCTATCTGGCCAATAATAGGAACATGAAGTCGAGCCCAAGCCAGTAATTCAATGCCACGCGACACCTCAGGATGACGGCGAATATATCCCTCCCTCTCCAATATATCCAGATTATAATCCACCACAGACGTCGAGCTAATCCCACACGCACTTACTATATCCCTGATGCTGGGAGGATAGCCCCTATCCAGTAAGAAGCGGCGGATAAAATCAATGATGTGTTGATGCTTGG
>CAZQRE010000136.1:0-2771 GCA_964595695.1 uncultured Dehalococcoidales bacterium | reverse complement strand
AATGCGGTTATGCTTGACCGCTTGGGGCTATCACAAGAACGGCTTGAGGCTATAGCCCAGGATGTGCTGGCGGTGGCAGCCCTCCCCGACCCGGTGGGAGAGGTGTTTGATATGCGCACCCTGCCCAATGGATTGCAGATAGGCAGGAAACGGGTGCCATTAGGCGTAATCGGCGCTATTTATGAGAGCCGACCCAATGTTACTATAGATATCTCTGTCCTTTGCCTGAAGGCAGGTAATGCCATTATCCTCAGGGGTGGCAAGGAGGCAGTGCGCTCCAATAGTGCCCTAGCCAGAGTGGTTCAGGATGCTGGTAAAAGAGCTGGGGTACCTGACGGGGCGGTGCAGTTTATTGAGTCTACCGACCGAACCCTGGTCAATCAAATGCTCAAGATGGGGGGCATTATTGACCTGCTTATCCCCCGGGGTGGAGCCGAGTTGATAAAGTTTATCTCGGAGAATGCCACTATGCCGGTGGTTAGTGGTGGGGTTGGAGTCTGTCATACCTATGTTGACCGGAGTGCCGACATAGATAAGGCAGTGGCTATTGCCGTTAATGCCAAGGTGCAGCGACCCACGGTTTGTAATGCCTTAGATAGCCTGCTGGTTCATGCTGATATTGCCCAACGTTACCTGCCCCTGGTGGTGGCTGAGTGGGCAAAGGCTGGGGTGGAGATGCACTGTGATGAGCGGGCGCTGGCTATCCTCAAACCTTATCCTGCTTTCAAGCTTGTCCCAGCTACAGATGAGGACTGGGGCAAGGAGTTTCTGTCGCTGGTGGCAGCAATTAAGGTAGTGGATTCTCTGGATGAGGCGCTGGAGCATATTGACTATTATGGCTCAGGGCATTCCGAGGCTATTATCACCGAGGAATATACCGCCGCCATGCGATTTCTTAATGAGGTGGATGCTGCCTGTGTCTATGTCAATGCCAGCACCCGGTTTACCGATGGCGGTCAGTTTGGGTTGGGGGCTGAGGTTGGTATCAGCACCCAGAAATTTCATGCTCGGGGTCCGCTAGGGGTAAAGGAACTAACCAGCTACAAGTGGATTATCTTTGGTAGCGGGCAGGTGCGTCCTTAGACTGATTATAATCTTGTAAGCTTACTCTTCCCCAATATTTCCAAACCCAGCAGACCGAGTCATTTTATCTATATTTTCTTATCTCTGCGAACTCTATCTAACAGTAACGGTCAAGTTAAATGTCCAGGTTGCCTCCTCATCATCCTCCCAAGGTCGGCTATATTCCATAGATATGGTGCTCTCGCCCTTTTTTAGTGCCTGGAAAGTCCATATTTCTTTGCCAGGAGCTCCAGGAACGTCCCCTTCTGGAGGCACAAATTCGTGGTTTGTCTGCTGCAATATAGTTTGGTCACTAATTTGTGCCGACTCTGACCACTGGAAGCCTGTTGTCGGGTTAGAACCCAGAGTTACTGTAAATGAGTCGTCAACAGTAACTTCTGTTTCTTGGCTAATATGCTGGAGGTTCATAAAGTCGTCATAGGAGACATCTACAGATGCTTGCTCTAGGGCTGGGGAGCAAGCAAATAGGGATAGTGAGATGGCAACCATAGCACACATTAGGATTAGCTTTGCTTTCATTTTTCCTTCCTTTAAACTTGTAATTTGGGGATTTCCCAGCTTATTTATTTTTGTGTTACTGTTTCCAGGGCAGCCTGCTGAATTTTGAATAGTTGCTCAATGCCCTTTTCGCCCAAGGAGAGTAAGGAATCAATGGTCTCCTTGGAGAAGGGCTTAGCTTCAGCAGTGCCCTGAACCTCAACAAATTTACCCTCGCTGGTCATTACCACATTGAAATCAACCTCAGCATTGCAGTCTTCATCGTAGCACAGGTCTAATAGCGTATAACTATGCACGACGCCAACACTGGTGGCAGCTATGGCACTCTTCAGGGGTATGGATGATATTATCCCCATATTTGCCAGGGTTTGCATGGCTTGATATAAGGCTACATAGGCGCCGGTGATAGCCGCCGTTCTGGTACCACCATCTGCCTGAAGCACATCACAATCTATGATTAGAGTTCTCTCCCCCAGGGCAGTGAGGTCGGTTATTGCCCGTAGTGAGCGTCCAATAAGGCGTTGGATTTCCTGGCTTCTGCCAGCAACCCTGCCCAGTGAGGAATCGCGGGGGGTGCGGGTGACGGTGGCGCGGGGTAGCATAGAGTATTCAGCAGTAATCCAGCCACTGTCTCCGCCTCTAAGGAAGCCGGGCACCCTCTCCTCCACGCTAACCGAGCACAGCACCCGGGTCTCCCCCAGTTCTATTAGCGCCGAGCCCTCGGCAAAGCTCTGGAAGCCGGGGATTATTCTTATCGGTCGTAGCTCATCCCAGGCACGACCGTCAACTCGCTTCATCTAGAGTCCTCCTATTGCACTGTATCTTTGAGTATAGCATTGCTCGGTGGTAATAGCAATCAGGTGTACTCGTTCATATGAACACTGATATCTCACCTCCTTCCTTGTCATTGCGAGCCGAAGGCGTGGCAATCTCAGTGGTGAGGCATTCCTGGAGATTGCTTCGTCGCAAAGCTCCTCGCAATGACATAAATACCTGTAGGGCTTGTTCCAAACCTAAAGTGGAAGATACCCTTATACTTTAAAGTCGTACATCTATCTGAACGAGGTCATCAAGCCAGTTTTAAGATTCTAATCTACCTCACCCCCTTAATCCCCCTCTCCATGATATTGATATGGATATTTTCCTATTATGAGGGGGAAGGATATAAAAAGAGGGGCTTCGCCCCTCTT
>CAZQRE010000135.1:0-2819 GCA_964595695.1 uncultured Dehalococcoidales bacterium | reverse complement strand
GCCCCCCTAAACCTCTGGGCTTGTTGTGCCACTACCGCTATGCTAAAATTTCGTTGGAGGGCTAGGCCGTTTCGGCTAGCCCTATAGGTGTTTGGGGAAGAAAATGCAGTTAGACCTAACTCAACTATTACATCTCGTTGAGGAGATGCCCGCCTACCGCCAGCTTGTAGACGAACTAAAACGGCAAAATGGCAACACCAGAGTAGTAGTGCTCGACGCCGCCAAGCCCTACCTCGTAGCTGCTTTATATCAAAGCCAGCGACTACCTATGCTGGTAGTTACCGCCCAGCCAGAAAACTGTAAAAAACTCTATGAACAACTCTTAACCTGGTGTGCTTCTACCCAGCTAAGACTCTTCCCTGAACCCGATGCCCTCCCTTACCAGCGTATTGCCTCAGATGCTTCCACCGAGCTGGAAAGGATTCAGGCACTCTCGGCTTTAGCTAAGATAGATAGAAACCAAAATCCCCCGCTAATCGTCGCCTCCGCCCCGGCATTTATGCACAAGATAACTCCGTATAGAGATTTTACCTCCACCACCCACACCATAAAGCTGGGAATGGATATTGAACCGTTCAAGCTACTGAGCAAGTGGGAAGCTATGGGCTACAGGGTAGAAAATATAGTGGAGTTACCAGGCACTATAAGCCATCGCGGTGGCATTATCGATATTTACCCTCCCACCACTGACCTACCAGTCAGACTCGAATTCTTCGGTAACACTATAGATAGCATCCGACTCTTCGACCCAGCAAGTCAGCGCTCGCAAACAGCCGTGCCCGAAGTAGCTATTGGTCCAGCCACAGAGCTGCTGACTCCCTGGTTAAGCAACAAACTTCAGTTAGAGCCAGTCCTTAACAGCATCGACCTGTCTGGCTGCACCACCGAGGTGAGTCAACAGTTCAAACAGGAACTAGCTATGCTGCTTAATAAACAGAGACCCCATAGTATACAGTTTTATGCACCACTGTTTAATAATGACAGCATCTTGAGCTACCTGTCCCAGGATGGTCTTCTGGTGCTCGATGAACCACTGAATATCAAGCTAGCAGTGGACGACCTGGATGCCAAAGCCAATGAGTTACGCGCCGAGAAATTAGAGCGGGGAGAGTTGCCCCATAATTTCCCCAGACCATATTTCACCTGGAAAGAGCTGGAGCCAAGAATAGAAAATAGGCGGTGCCTGATGCTTACCGCCTGGGGTATTACTGACAATGAGCAATTATATAAGTTAAACTTCGTTCCCGCCCCTGGCTATGCCGGACAGCTACCGATGTTCATCAAAAAGGCTAAGCAGCTCTTAAGCCAGAAACAAAGGCTTATCCTTATCAGCCACCAGGCAAGCCGGTTATCAGAGCTACTTGACGAGGAAGACATCATTGCCCCGCCCCTTACTGAAATCAAGCAAATACCCCCGCCCGGCTCACTAACCCTGGTTCAGGGTTCACTGGCTGAGGGCTGGGTTATGAATGATAACACCCACCTGTTCACCGACGCTGAAATCTTTGGTTTTGTTAAACAGCGGCGGTTTATGAAGAAACGACCGGTGCCACGCCATAAGCTCTTTATTGACATAGCTCCCGGCGATTATGTGGTGCATGTTGAGCATGGCATTGCCAAATTTGCCGGGGTTACGACAATGAGCAGTGGCGATAGCGGAAAAGAATACCTGGTCCTGCAATATGCCGCTGACGACAAACTGTATGTCCCTACCGACCAGATAGACCGTGTCAGTCGCTACATAGGAGCCGGTGACCAGCCACCGGTGTTGAGCCGACTGGGCACTCAGGAATGGACACGAACCAAGCAAAGGGTCAGAGAATCAGTAGCCAGCGTGGCTCACGAGCTATTAGCTCTTTATGCCGCTCGAGAGGTTATCCCCGGCTTTGCCTTTTTACCTGATACAGTATGGCAGCAAGAGCTTGAGGCTTCCTTCCCCTATGTTGAGACTCCCGACCAGATAGAAGTGCTGAATCAGGTAAAAGAGGATATGATGAAAGCCAAGCCTATGGATAGACTGGTCTGTGGGGATGTCGGCTATGGTAAGACTGAGGTAGCTATTCGTGCCGCCTTCAAGGCAGTGATGGATGGCAAGCAGGTAGCAGTGCTGGTGCCGACTACGGTGCTGGCTCAGCAGCACTTCTCCACCTTCAGCCAGAGACTGGATGCCTTCCCGATAACAATTGAGGTATTAAGTCGGTTCCGGTCTCCCAAAGAGCAGCAGGCTATCCTGGACGGGCTGGCTAATGGCAGGGTGGACATCTGCATCGGCACCCACCGGCTACTGCAAAAGGATGTAGTCTTCAAAAATCTCGGGCTGTTAATCATTGATGAAGAGCAACGCTTCGGTGTAGCCCACAAGGAACACCTGAAAAAGATGAGGCAGGAGGTAGATGTTCTCACCCTCAGCGCTACCCCCATACCCCGCACCCTACATATGTCGCTGGTGGGGGTCAGGGATATGAGCACTATGGAAACTCCCCCCGAGGAACGGCTGCCTATCAAGACCTATGTTGCCGAATACAGTGACCGGCTAATCAGGGAAGCCATACTCAGGGAGCTAGAAAGGAACGGGCAGGTCTTCTTTGTTCACAATCGGGTTCAATCCATAGCCTACATTGCCAGCAAGCTCCAGTCTCTGGTGCCTGAGGCTAAGCTCGCCATCGCTCACGGTCAAATGCCTGAGGATAAACTGGAGGCAGTGATGGCTGACTTTACCCGGGGCAAGAGTGATATTCTGGTATGCACCACTATTATTGAGTCGGGACTGGATATGCCCAATGTTAATACCCTGATTGTTAATAAAGCCGATAAATTTG
>CAZQRE010000134.1:0-2835 GCA_964595695.1 uncultured Dehalococcoidales bacterium | reverse complement strand
GAAAGCCCATGGTTGCCGCATCTAGGAATGGTCCGGCAGGTACCGGTGCTAGGTCAAGGCGCTGCCAATTAGCCGTCCCGCCGATAATCTCCACACCAGCAACACCGACGGCAGCGACAACGGTAGTCGGGTCAGCCACCGTTATGACGTAATGTCTGCTCAGAAGAGCGCCGGGAATGGCTGCCGACACATCAAGATCGGTGATGTCACCGGTTAGATTCTTTGCCGGGAGATCTGCCCAGGTAGTACCGGCATTGGTGGTAATATAGACAGTAGTATTGTCAGTCACCATAACCACATTGGAGTTATCCGGGGCGACAGCAATATCTGTCAGAAACCCAACGGCATTAACGGTAGCGGTAACATTAATCCCAGAGCAAGCGGTGAAGCTTTGCCCGCCGTCGGTTGACTGCAGGACAGCACCGGCGGCACCAGCAGCCACACTGGCGTTATCGATAATGTAGATGGTGCCGTCGCTAGCTACGGCAATGTCACCGACATCAGAGTTGTTAGCAAGCACATTGCTACCGGTAGTCGGGATAATCTGCGCCGCCCACGTCTGGTCTCCTGGCTGTGCCGCTACCGGAGCGGCAAACACAAACAGGCTCGCCAGCATGGCAACGGTTAGTGCTACGCCCAGTATTCTAGATTTTTTACTTTTCACGACCTTTAATTTTTCCTCCTTAGTTCAGATATTTCCATATCTCCATAAATAAAAGTATCAAACCACATGTCCCTTCCTTTTATGGAGACAGGGTTAGTTTGGTTTCCGTGGGATTACCTTTTGTTTCCCCTTTCAGGATTAATACCCCAAAAATCAAGATTTCTGGGAACCCCTCAGGGCTGTTTCCATAGCATCACCTCCTTTCCTATGATTTGGTTAAGTCAAGCTCTTATCGTATAAGCCCTTGTCGGCTCAAGTTTGCCAGTCTCAGGATTTACCTTCAACCCTAAGGTTTCTAATGTTTCTACTCCGAGTAAAGGCTCTTCTCCCATAATCAAAACCATCGTCGGGACTTCTCTGCCATTTACCTTAATATTAAGCATACCGACTTCTGTATTTACCTCAGTGCCATCAGCCAGCTTCACCTTCCGTGCCGGCAATTTGGGAAGACCAAGTCTCTCGGCAAGCTCGTTTGAAATCACCGAGAATGTGGCTCCGGTGTCGACCAACATCCTGACTTTTTCACCTGACACTAACCCCTCTAAATAGGCATCGGTAAATATATGTCCCATTTTGATAAATATTCCTTATATCTAACATAATACCATACCTTGTCAATACCGTTAAAAGATTAAAGATTCAAGATAAAAAATCAAAAACCCTGTCCCATCCCCTTTTTGCGTTTTTATGTTTTATTTTTGCTCTTTGCCTTTTACTGGCTACTGACTACGCTCAGCTTCCTCCGTCAACGCCCTAAGCAATGAATCGGCAAATTGCTTATCAAAGCCAGCCCTCATAAGAGCCTCAACTACTCTATCGGCTACCCTATCAGCCAACAACGCAGACACCCGCTGCATAGCTAAGTCCGCAACCTTATCTGATAATCTGTTTACCGCCATATTAGCCCTCAATTTATAACGGGGAAAAACTGTTTTGGTTAGGTCGCTAATCAAAAACAGCCTTACCTCATATCCCTCAAGCAAGCTATGCTATAAATTACTATAGCACAAAATACTTATTTGTCAACCCCTATCTGGGAGTCTTCTACCTCACCCCCTTAACAGTCTAGAGCCGGGAGTCAGAAAGTCCTTGACTCTAGACTCTGGACTCTGGACTAACAAAGGATAGGGGGAGGTGTAGGTTTTGGAAGGGCTATGCCCCTCTTAGACACTCTCATTCTCTTTGTCATAAAAGTTTAGTGAACTCATCTACAGTTTTGCCAGCATCTTGTATAAGTCCACGAAGCAAACCCCTATCAAGCTCCCTGTGGTTAGGGATTGAGAGGTTAAAAGGTATTTTGGGCTTAGTCAGAATCATATGGTCTCCCTTGTTGCGAACATGATACCAGTCATTCTTCTCAAAGGCTTTAACCGCTTTTGCTCCTGAAACTACTGGTAGGTGGGGCATTACACTGCTACCTGATAGACCTTAGCCTCCTTGGAGGCTTCAATTCTAGCTTTCTCGGCTTCTGCCTCCAGCCATCCCTCAATGGCCTGTTTGATATTAGCTAGTGCCTCATCCTCACTATTGCCTTGCGACCAGCACCCTTTGAGGGCAGGGCAGTGAGCTACTATATAGCCATTCTCACCCGGTTCTAGAATTACTGTAAGCTGCATTTTAGCCTCCTGTTACATCTCCTTGGTCAGGTTAGCCAGGAACTCGGCATTGGTTTTTGTCTTCCTGAGGCGGTCAAGGACTCGCTCGGTGGTTTCACTGAAGTTGATAGAGTCAGAGGCAATCATAGATACCATGCGCCGCAGTAGCCATACCTGCTTTATGGTATTTTCATCCAGCAGTAGCTCTTCCCGCCTGGTGCCACTACGTTGAATATCCATCGCCGGGAAGATTCGGCGCTCAGCTAATCGGCGGTCGAGGTGAAGCTCCATATTGCCCGTTCCCTTGAATTCCTCGTAGATAAGCTCGTCCATGCGGCTGCCGGTATCAATGAGACAGGTGGCGATGATGGTCAGGCTACCCCCCTCAGCCGTATTGCGGGCGGCACCAAAGAAGTGCTTGGGTGGGTAAAGGGCGGCTGGGTCGACACCACCCGACAGGGTGCGACCACTGGGGGGTACAGACAGGTTGTATGAGCGGACAAGACGGGTAATGCCGTCAAGGAGGATGAGCACATCCTTACCGCCTTCCACTATTCGCTTGGCTCTCTCCAGGGC
>CAZQRE010000133.1:459-2849 GCA_964595695.1 uncultured Dehalococcoidales bacterium | reverse complement strand
ACACCAGGCTAAGCCTCTACCAAGCTCTGGTAAAGCTGGATAAGGTTGAGCAGGTAGAGGACATAGCTCAAGAATTCAGCGACCGGTTCGGCACTCTGCCCCCAGAGGTAAAAAACCTGCTCTACGCAGTAAAGATTAAGGCTCTGGCGGCTAAAGCTGGCATTGAATCCATCTCCACCGAGGACAGGCAAATCGTAATCAGGCGATTTCAAGGTATGCAGTTTAACAGGCAGAAACTTGAGCCTTTGTTGAAAGACGGGATAAAGCTCGGTATAACCCAGCTCCGCCTCACCCCCAAACGCCTGGGGAGTGGGTGGCGGCAAGTGCTGGAAGAGGTGTTAAAAGAGGTGGGGTGATATAATCTAATTCGAATACTGCTGGGGGAGGTTTAAAATGGTTGATTGGACTCCGGTAATAGATTGGCTTTTGGAGCACGGGACGAGGATTCTTATCATACTGGTGGTGGGGGCTGGACTATGGTTCACCTGGAAAAAGTTTCTTCCACCACTGGTACATCGTACTCTGGTCAAAACCAGGGGGGAGACTAAGGAGGCAATTAAGAAAAGAACGGATACCCTTTTCTCTGTCTTTCTCGGGGCAGGACGGCTCTTCATTATCATAGTTGTCATATTTATGATTCTATCGGAACTGGACGTACCCATTGCACCAGCCCTGGCCGGCTTTGGCATCGCTGGCTTAGCCATCGGCTTTGGTGCTCAGTACCTGATAAAAGACCTTATTGCTGGCACCTTCATCCTCCTGGAAAACCAGTATCGGGTAGGGGATTGGGTTATGGTAGCCGACATCTCGGGGCTGGTAGAGGAAGTACATCTGAGGAAGACCGTGCTCCGCGACTTTGACGGCACAGTTCACCATGTACCCAACGGCGAAATCAGGGTAGCCAGCAACTACACCAGAAAGTTTTCCAGGATAAACCTCAATATCTCGGTAGCCTATGACACCGACCTTGACCATGCCATGAACGTGATAAATCGTGTAGGCGATGAACTGGCGGCAGATGAGCACTGGGGCAAACTGATTAAGGGTGCACCCCACGCGCTGAGGGTGGATAACCTGGGTGACTCCGGGATAGACATCAAGATTGTGGGTAATGTTAATCCTATGCAGCAATGGGCAGTGATGGGAGAGTTGAGGCTTCGCCTCAAGAAGGCTTTTGACGCTGAGGGTATAGAGATACCCTGGCCCCACACCAAGGTCTATTTCGGCAATTCTCCGGAACAGCCGGCAGCAGGAAAATGAGCAGCTTCGTGCCCCGAGCTCACCAGGTGGCACAATAGGCACCACCCAACTCCGCCTCAACCCCAAACGCCTGGGTAGTGGGTGGCAGGAGGTGCTGGGGGATATATTAATAGGTATAAGGTGATATAATATAAGTAAAATACTTCATGGGAGATAAGCACATGAATACAGAGCTTTCGGAGCTACTACTCAACGCACTAAATGAACAGGGGTATCTATTTCAAGAAGCGTGTGAACATGCCTTGAAGAATAATGAGAAAGTAACAGGGTGGGAAGTGAAAGCTTCCGAATACCCTGTTTCCATTCAAGGACAGGACACTAAAGTTGACATAGTTCTCCGCTCGAAAATTCAAAACTCACCTGAACTTTATGCCTTGGTTGAATGCAAGAGGGCAGACCCTTCCTATGTCTACTGGTTATTCGGGGCACCTGGACTTCCTTTTGGGGGTGCCTTATGCTCAACACTTGGTTTTGAATGCCGCGAAACCAGGTTAGACCGTCCCTACCAAGCAAGCCGCCTCGTCGAACGATTGCACTTCGAGATTAGCACGAACGGTGCCGAAAGTTGGCTTGAGGCAAAGGAGGTCTCTAGTGGACGTACTTCAAACCCACAGAATATAGAAAATGCTTTCGTGCAGGTTCTTAAAGGTGTCGGAGGCTTTGCCCAAGAACAAATTGGCCAAAGGGGCAAGAGCCGTGAGTTATTCAAGTCATTCTTCGTTCCTGTCGTAGTAACCACAGCCCAATTGTACGTAGCTTATTACGAAAATAAAAACATTGATTTATCCACAGGTAAGATTAGCAAGGCTAAAGTTAGCTTTGGCTCTAAGGAGCAGCCTGCTATGGAAGTGGAATGGGTACTTTTAGATTATGGTGTTGGGGAGAACGTAGCTCCGAATCCTATTCCAGAGAATTACCACGGCGTTGACCCTATGGAATTACAAAAACACAAAATCAGATCTATTTTTGTAGTGAACTCGAAAAGCCTCGTGCTTTTCTTCTCAAAGCTACGTCTCGTTCAGTAACCTCTTGGCGTTATAATTGTATAATGTTACAAGCAAGTTCCAATATATAGGCACTCCAAGAGGGGCGAAGCCCCTCTTTTTTAATATCCTTCCCCCTCCCTTATC
>CAZQRE010000133.1:0-449 GCA_964595695.1 uncultured Dehalococcoidales bacterium | reverse complement strand
TCGCCTTTGGCTCGCAATGACGCACCGGACAGAAGGAGAGGGGGATAAAGGGGGTGAGGTGAGTAAACAATCTCAACGAGATTCTTAAGGAAGCAGTGGAATGGATAATCTGCTATAATAGGCTGTGAGGAGGAACTGATGGAGCAAATGGAACTGTCAGCCACTACTCGAGAGATTCTGGGGAGAAAGGTCAGATTTCTGCGCCGTCAGGGGATTACCCCGGCGCATCTATTTGGTCATAATGTTGAGTCAGTAGCCCTGCAGTGTGATACGGCACAGCTTAAGCGTGTCTTGGCTCAGACAGGGCAGACCAGGCTTATCAGTCTCAAGCTCGACAAAGCAAAAAAGCCGAGGAATGTCGTGGTTCATGAGGTTCAGAGAGAGCCATGCACACGTGAGTTACTTCATGTAGATTTCTATCAGGTGAGTATGGCGGAGAAAATAAGGGT
>CAZQRE010000132.1:0-2885 GCA_964595695.1 uncultured Dehalococcoidales bacterium | reverse complement strand
GCGCCCTGTATGCATTGCCAAGATTGCCCTGAGTCATAGCATACTGAATTGGGAAGCGTTCAAGGGTAAAAACCTTAAGTGCTCCTTTGTAGGCTTTGATTGCCTGTTTCATATACTCTGCTTTCTCTAATTTAATAATCCCGAACTCATGAGCCCTACTACCAAGCCGGAATAATGCCTCAGGCACCACTGAGAATGTGTCAAGCATCTCTTGAAAAATATCTAAATCTGATTGTTCTAGTTCCGGTTTGACTATATCTTCCAAATATACTTCTTCGACTTGAACATTATCAGTTCGCAATGTTATAAACTCTCTCACCTTCAATTCCTTAAGCCAATCGGTCCATTCATATTTATTGCCTTTTAACCCCTGTCCCCTGACAGCAGTCTTTATCCAGTCTAATGGGAAGACCTGGCGCTCCCGATAAATTCCACAGATGTAGAGCTTCGTCATTGCCTGCAGGATGGCCTTTTCAACAGTACTGCAATCATCAAACCTTTTCTTCATTTCACCTAGACGCATAAAAACTGAGCCTATAGTTCCATCAAATCTAACATCATCCCAGTTTATGCCCACTTTCTGGGCAATATCTTTTCCGGTTTCTTTGGAAACTTTACGCAGTTCAATAATATTCTGGTCAAACATTGTTTCTAGATCTATGTTCTTCTCTTGCATTTTATTCTTTACTTTTCTATATTCCATCTCTGAACGACAAGTAGCCAAGATAACCACATTGTTCTGCCCGGCCACCCTAAACAGGTACTCAAAGTTCTGTTCCTCTGAGAACCTGTGTAAATCATCAACAAGGATAATCCGTGGTAACCAAAACTTGAAATGTTTAGGTAATAGAAAATCCTCCAGATTTATGGTGGTGCACCTTGAGATGGTGACATCATGTGTCTTGTTCAAACGAGTCAGGGCTTGATAGGCAGCCCTGGATTTACCGCTCAGAGGAGGACCAATTATCAGCACATTCTGTTCGTTGTTTAAACTCCGAACAATCAAGTCATCTTCTGGCCGTTGGTAATAGTACTCATCAAATGGACGTTCTCGCAACACATCTTCGTGTTTTAGTTTGGATGATTTTTTCCAAATGACTTCGTAGTATTTTCTAAGTTTCCTATTCCTACGATAAAAAACCCCAAGTAATGGAATGAGGATAGCAAGTGCAATTCCAATGATTGCTAAAATGATTCCCATTACACTGTACGGCCTCCTACACGCTTCGCAGAATCCTGCCTACGAGTTAATAGGCAGATTCTTAGTTCACTTAATCCACCGGAAGTTGTTTTATTTTACCATTCACTCCGAGTTAAAGTCTACGGTACCTATTGCTTCCCGTCCGTCAATTGGTGAATGATAAAACCGAGGTTTATTGTGGCGTGTTGAAAAATTAGCCATTATGTTATATATCATCCCTGCTTAGTTTAGCCTTTCTCTGCTACCACATTTCCTTAATCATATAGTCTCCCTGTGAACTGTAGCCAAACTCAGAGCGGTAGTATTCCTTGGCTCCGGTGCCGCTCAAAACTATCATTTGCTGGGCGTGAAACTCATCGCCGGCAATTCGCTCCGCTTCCCGGAGTAGCGCCTTACCTAGACCCTTATGCTGGGCAGCCCCTGGTTTCTGCTCACTGAGGGGCACCTCAGGACCGTATATATGTAGCTCCCTTATCAAGGCTAGATTTCCCTTTTTAGTCTCCCCCAATATAGTTATGGGCTTGGATTGAATCCTCATCCGCAACAAGCCAAATAGTGTCTCATTTTCATCCTCAAAGGATAGGAAGATTTCCTTACCACCTGAAGCCTCATAATCCATCCTCACCATCCGGGGTTTGCCTATTTCCCAGCCATCCTGTGAGCGGTGACCATACTCCCGACACCTGATGCACTTACATTCAATTGCTTGTCGCTTCATTCGCTGTTTAATCACATCCCGTAGCGAATCCCGGCAACCAGCCACAATAAACTTGGATGGAATATCACGCAGCACCCTTGAGATTCTGACATACCTGGGCACGATAGACTTAATGTCGACCAGCAAGTTAATCATAGTATTGACATCGTATGGCTGGTAGCGCCCGTCCCGATACCATTTCTCCAGCTCAGTGCCTACCACTACCATAGTTGGATATAGCTTCAAGCCATCTGGTCTAAAGCGAGCATCACTAAATAGCCTTGTAGCTAGCTCTAAGTCCTCTTCTGGGGTTGAGCCGGGCAGCCCTGGCATCCAGTGATAGTGCACCTTAAAGCCGTGCTCCCTGAGCAGTGTGGTGGCGTTAATTACATCCTCCACCTTGTGACCCCGTCTTACCAGCCGGTAGATTTCATCATCCAAGGTCTGAACCCCGAGTTCCACTCTGGTAGTGCCAAACTCGAGCATCCTGTTTATCTCCTCTTGCTGACACCAGTCGGGTCTGGTTTCTATGCACAGCCCGGTGCAGCGATGCTTGGCCGTCTGGTTAAGTTGTTTTGCTTCTTGCAGGGTGGTAGATTCCTTGCCATTTAAGGCATCAAAGCAATCCTTAATAAACTGGTATTGATAATCCCTGGGAGATGCGAGGAAGGTGCCTCCCATTACTATCAGCTCAACCTTATCTGTGGGGTGACCCATTTCTGACAGAATTCTTAGCCTCAGCTCGACCTGCTTCTTGGCGTCATAGCCGCACCTTTTTGCCCGTAATACTGCTGGCGACTCTGTGGTATAGCTCTGGGGGGTATCGGTAAAGGTGGGGCAATATACGCATTCCCCAGGGCATTTCATGGGCAGGGTCATAACTGCTACTGGGGTTACCCCGGATATTGTCCTGGCAAATTTTTTCATAGTATAATTCTCTATAGGCGCTAAAAATAGTTTAGCAGTTTTAGCTTATAGCAACAACCT
>CAZQRE010000131.1:936-2899 GCA_964595695.1 uncultured Dehalococcoidales bacterium | reverse complement strand
ACCGCGCCGAAGCTCTTTAGAGCGAAGGCGGGTTGGCTTCGGCGCAATTCCGCTTGATACCCCGTCCGCTTGCGGCGGGGTCATTCATTATAACATCTCTACTACAGCACGAATATGTGCGGGTGATGTGCCACAACAACCACCTACAAGTTGCGCGCCGGCTTGCAAGCATTTAGATATCCCTGAAGCAAATTCAGTCGGAGACATATCAAACACTGTTTGGTCACCGACCAACTTGGGTTTTCCCGCATTGGGTTGAGCCACAATGGGTAATGATGTTGCCTCCTGAAGAAGCGATACAACTTCTGCCATCTGTAAGGGATCCAGATCACCACAGTTTCCGCCAATAGCGCTGGCTCCTGCCTCTGTGAGCAGGGTGGCGCATTTTTTTGCAGAATTTCCCATCATCGTACGACCTCCTTTTTCCGAGGTCATAAAGGCCATCGAGGCAATCACCGGAAGGGGAGCGACATCCCCGCAGGCTCGCAAAGCACAGAGGGCCTCTCTCAGGTCAAACATAGTCTCAATGATAAAGCCATCTACACCGCCTTCGGCTAACACTGTTGCTTGCTCCATAAAAGCCCCGTAAGCATCTGATTCCGACAGGTCTCCGTAGGGTTCAATTATTTTGCCTGTTGAACTAATATCCCCCAACACATACTGACCCTCGCGCACGGCGGATTTAGCAAGTTTAACACCTGTCAGGTTTACTTCTCGAACATCTACATCTATATTGTGCGTCTCGATGTAAATTCGGTTCATCGTAAGAGTGTTGGTTAACAAAATATGAACTCCACAATCAGCATATTGTGTGTGAATGGCCAGCACTTCTTTCGGATTAAGGACATTGCTCTGGCCGCCCATTTCCAATCCAACTTGTGCTAGTTGAGTCCCCATCGCTCCATCAAGCAAGATAGGCTCTGTATTTCTGAGAAATTCTGATAGATTCATTTCCTATTTTTTAACTCCATATAATATAGTATACAGATTAGAAGATATTTATATCAGCTTATACTATAATTGACACTAAAACATTCTGGCAGGATGTGCGGGGTTATCCGAGCGCTCTTGAAAGTCAGAGGATAATATTGAACCCTGCCCTATGTCAATGCCTTACCCCAACTTCTTGGTTCTGCCCTTTTTTTCTCCCCAAATCCCGTGTAAAGTCACTATCAGGGTAAGCCAAAGCCAGAGCTGGTTTAGGGTCATGTTCTGCACCGTGAAACGGAATGGGTAGCCGAAGTCCAATGGCTGAAAGCTTCTGCATCCCTTCGATTGCTTTTTCCACCAGTCCCGGTGGCAGAGCCAGAACCAGTTCTTCATCAAGGACTTCACCAAACCTTCTCTCTCCGAAACACGGAATGGCTAGGGACGGCTTTCCACTGACATAACACTGCCCTAGAGAATCAGAACATGCCCCCTCCCCGATGAAGAAGAACTGGTAGCGCTCGAAGTTTATCTTCTGCAAGCCGCACAATATCATCATCAACTGGGCCGGTGTACCATATATCAGGACAACATCGGGATCGAATTTCCCTGAAGCCAGGGGGGCGAGGACAATAGCTTCCCCTTTGGGTATCCGAGGATAAACGGCCTGTTGTTTCATGGCTTCTTTCGGGGTGGCGAACCATGTAGTGGAAAGTCTAGCAGATTCCTCAGCCATGGATTCTTCAGTTGCGTCGGCTAATCCATGCAATCTGCAACAGCGCGCATTCATATCGTCGTCCACTGTCACCCCCACCGTCCAGCCCCTAGTCCTTACCAAAGCGGGCAGCTGGCAAAAGACAAAGAAGCGATCTAGGTGGCGGACTTTCCGTATGTTTTTAAGATCTTTCGCATTCTCCAGTTTCTTATACGCTATTGGATAACTCCTCAGCTTAAGCAGGCGTTCCATTTCCCGAGTAAGTTCTCCCCAATCAGTCATAGTAATTTCTCCTTAACTAGAAAAACATTACCCTCAACT
>CAZQRE010000131.1:0-926 GCA_964595695.1 uncultured Dehalococcoidales bacterium | reverse complement strand
ATAACTTACAATATACATTAATGCGCAGACCACTTAGGATAGAGTACCCTGATGCATGGTATCATGTTATGAGCTGTGCCAGACGAGGGCAGGAATTTAATTTAAATAGTCAGATGCGGCTTATTAAATGCTTATAAAATGTAGGATAAAATAATGGAGGAAAATGATGGAGGAAAAAATCGAATTTGAAGTCGGGCATAAATATAAAAATATGAAAGGAATTTACGAAGTTATCTCGATTAATGATGATTCTATGATTATTCGGTGGAAAAATGGAGAACAGGTTTCAAGCCCTATAGATCTACAGCGCAGAATAATTCAAAGACTGCAAAGAGAGAAACAAGAAAGAGATAATGAAAAGAAGCAGAATCAACCAAAAAAGCCAAAAAAGAAAACTAAGAAATCTACCTCGAAAGGGGCTAAAGGTAAAGCTGGGAAGTCTATCCTGAAAGGGCCTAAAGTTAAAACTGGGAAGTCTACCCCGAAAGAGCCAAAAAGTAAAACTAGGAAGTCTACCTCGAAAGAGCCAAAGAGTAAAACTGGGAAGTCTATCTCGAAAGGGTCTAAAAGTAAAACTGGGAAGTCTACCTCGAAAGGGCCAAAAAGTAAGACTAAGCAGTCTACCTCGAAAGAGCCTAAAGGTAAAAAGGTAAAGTAAAATGGTCAAATCTTCTGTTGACTCATCTATATTGATTGTAACTACTCAGGTTGTCAGGTTCACGGTTCACGGTTGGCTACTTTGCGCTCTCCATATTTTTTGAGATAGTTGATGAATCCACGAACGGCAGCACGCCCTGTCAGAGTCCCCTAACAGGGTAAATGTTGGTCTGGCCTGCTCGTAGACATCCCCGCCTGCCAGATGGCGGGCAGGTTTGAATTCGTTGGGCGATATGTACTCTTCAGAGGTTATTAGGTTCAAGGTTCAC
>CAZQRE010000130.1:819-2945 GCA_964595695.1 uncultured Dehalococcoidales bacterium | reverse complement strand
GTGCTATATCAGTAGGGATTGTCTTCATCCACTAGTTCTTATGGCTAATAGCATGGGTGGAAAACGGATAAAGAAAGGAGCTACTGATGGCTAAGGATATTATTGATTTACTGGAGGATTACATTCCAGAAAATGACCAGGGAAAATGGTCGAAGCTATCAAGCACAGTAGAGTCACGCCGTCTTGAGCTTTTACTGCTTAAGGAGATACTTCTAGAACTGCGAGAGATAGATGAGCTACTCTTGGAACAGAGGGAAAGGAATAAGGCTAGGCAAGTTCAGGAGCCCCATTTGTAAAGTCCTTATTAGTATAGAAAACAGTGTGGCTGAGTCAGAAATTTAGCCCTTTTCGCCTATATGAGCGCAGTTGGATTAATGGTAATTAGACTTTCTTTATTTCCGCTAACCGCTGAGGTGAACGACCGAGGTCATCTCATAATTGGCGGCTGTGACACTGTAGAGCTAGCCGCTAGGTTCGGCACGCCTCTATATCTCTTTGATGAATTTAGCTTGCGCAGTAAATGTGCCGAGTTCAAAGCCGAATTTAGCCAGCGCTATGCTGATACTACCGTTATTTATGCCTGTAAAGCCTTTATAAATAAGGCTGTGGTACTCATCTTGAACGGGGAGGGGCTGGGGCTGGATGTAGTCTCTGCCGGGGAGCTTGGTATTGCCCAATCGGTTGGTTTCCCCTTAGATAGGGTCTATTTCCATGGTAATAATAAATCAGCCGAGGAAATCAGGCTGGCATTAAACTGGCATATTGGTCGCATAGTGGTCGATAACTTTCATGAGCTTACTATGCTGGGTGAAATGGCTAAGGAGCCAGGCTATAGACCTGATATATTGCTTCGGCTGTCTCCCGGGGTGGAGCCTCATACTCATAGGTATATTGCTACTGGTGTTGTTGATAGTAAATTTGGCTTTCCCTTAGCTAGTGGTGAACAGGCGATAGCCACCGCCATGTCTATGTCTAACCTCAACCTGGTCGGTCTGCACTTTCACATAGGCTCTCTCATCTTTGAGACTGAGCCATATCGGGAGTCTATTGAGCTTATACTCAACTTTGCCGCTGAGATGAAGCGAAAATATGGCTTTGAACTCAGGGAACTAAATATTGGTGGAGGCTTTGCCGTTCAGTATACCCTGGATTCTCCGGCTCTACCCATTGCTGTCTATGCTGAGGCGATAGTGTCTAAGATTATTAGTAAGTGCCGGGAGCTGGAGCTGGCACTACCCCGGCTTATTATTGAGCCGGGAAGGGCGATAGTGGCACGGGCTGGAATGGCACTATATAAGGTAGGGGTGGTCAAGGACATACCGGGGGTCAGGTGCTATGTCTCAGTAGATGGTGGTATGGCTGACAACATCCGCCCTGCCCTTTATGGGGCTAAACATGAGGCAGTGGTCGCTAATAAGATGTCGGCAAAGGAAGTGGAGAAGGTTACTATTGCTGGCAAGTTCTGCGAGTCTGGCGATATATTAATTAAAGATATTGACCTGCCCCCAGTTTCAGCCGGTGATATTATAGCTATACCCGACAGTGGTGCTTATTGTCTGCCACAGGCAAGCAACTATAACGCCTCGCTTAAGCCGGCGGTTGTCTTAGTTAAGGAAGGTAAAGCACGCCTTATCCGGCGCCGGGAAACTCTTGACGACCTGACCAGATGTGATTTAATTTAGATATAGGTAAGGAGGCTCTAGGGTGTGGCAGGTTGTTGGACAAAACAGGGTAGTGTCCTTACTTCAGCGTAGCCTGGAGCGGGAGGCTCTGGCTCATGCCTACCTTCTTGTTGGTCCACCTCATGTGGGTAAGATGACCCTGGCGCTGAATCTGGCTCAGGCAGTCAACTGTGCGGTAGCCGAACCACCATGCGGAATGTGTGCTTCTTGCCAGAAAATAGCTTTAGCCAAGCATGCAGATGTCCAGATTATGGGCTTGGTCAACGATGCCAGTTCAGCTGAGGCTAAACCTCGGGCAGAGATTGGCATCGACCAGATTAGACAATTGCAGCACTCATCCAGCCTACCGCCCTTTGAGGGTAAGTATAAGGTATTTATTATTGATGGGGCTGAGTTTCTGTCAATTGAAGCCGCCAACTGCCTGCTTAAGACCCTGGAGGAGCC
>CAZQRE010000130.1:0-809 GCA_964595695.1 uncultured Dehalococcoidales bacterium | reverse complement strand
TCTTTATATTACTAACTACAGACGAGAGGCTCATGCCGGCTACAGTGATTTCTCGTTGCCAGCGGCTGGAGTTACTCCCTCTGGCGGCTGGTGAGGTAGAGGCTACCCTTAATCAGCGGGGCATTGAGCCACAAAAGGCTAAGCTTCTGGCTAGGCTTTCCCATGGCTGCCTGGGTTGGGCACTATCGGCTGCTTTTGATGATGGTTTGCTCCGGTTGCGGGTGGAGAGGATGGACAGGTTGCTTGATATTATCAATGCTGATTATGAGGAGCGTTTTGATTATGCTGCCCAGTTGGCAACTCAGTTTAGTCAAAACCGGGGATTGGTTCAGGAGGTACTGGATTTGTGGCTTGACTGGTGGCGTGACCTGATGTTGGTTAAGGTAGGCTGTAGTGACACCATTACCAATGCTGACCTTGAAGCGAGGCTTGTTGAGATGGTCAGGGGTTATAGTCTGGCTCAAATAAAGGCTTTTATTAATAGTATTCAGGCGGCTGGGGAACAGCTCAGACAGAATGCCAATCCGCGGCTGGTGCTGGAGGTGTTAATGCTTGATATACCAGGGAAGGAGGGGCGCAGTGAGCAGAATGTCACTGCCCTAAAGTATGGCTGAGATTGTTGGCGTACGTTTCAAAAGAGCGGGTAGAGTATACTACTTTGCCCCGGCAGGTATTGACTTGGAGGTAAATGACTATGTCGTAGTTAATACAGCCCGTGGGCTGGAGCTGGGGCATGGGGTCATTGCCACCAAGCAGGGATTGTATAGTGTGGTGACTGAACCGTTCAAGCAGGGAGGGCGTAAGGTAGG
>CAZQRE010000129.1:2293-2957 GCA_964595695.1 uncultured Dehalococcoidales bacterium | reverse complement strand
CTGGACATGCCGGGAACGAGCAGTATCGCCCTTGCCACCAGCCTCACCCACCTTCTCAATGAGTAGGGCTTCTATATTCATATGGATATCTTCCAGTTCAGGCTTAAACTGAAATTTACCCTCCTCTATTTCCTCCCTTATAGACGCCAGACCCTTAATTATAATTTCAGCCTCTTCCGGTGAGATTATCCCCTGTTTGGCCAGCATCCTGGCGTGGGCGATTGAGCCAGCAATGTCGTAAGGATATAACCGCCAGTCAAAGGGGATAGAGGCGGTATATTCAGCTACCGATTTATCAACTGCTTTATGAAAACGACCACGAATATGACTCATGCAAGCCCCCCGTCTTTATATCTCTCGCTATGAATCATTGCCAATGCTCCAGCAATCCTGTGAAATGCCCACTTACCAATAGGATATCCGCAACCACATATAGAGCTTAGATTGACGGTCTCTGGACGGAACCTAGCTTTGCATCTTGGACACTTGTTGGCTCTTTCCCTTGCCAGTACCACCCTCAGGTTCTGTGGGTGTTGCATGGTGAGGTGCTCCACAAACTTTTCTTTATCATGAAACACATCATGACATACTGGGCAATTATATTTCACCTTAATTTTCCTTTTCTTCCAGGCTACTAATGCCTAGCGCTCTAGCACGATTTGAA
>CAZQRE010000129.1:0-2283 GCA_964595695.1 uncultured Dehalococcoidales bacterium | reverse complement strand
GTATTCAGCTACCGATTTATCAGCAACTTTTTGAAAACGACCACGAATATGACTCATTCGGAACCTGCCTCTCTTTTTCTCAAAACTTCCCTTATTACTTGGCGGACTGCCGGTAAATTAGGGTCGTCTTCTTCCCACTGCCATTGATGACCTTTCCCAACGGATTTGAACATCTCCCGAAGACGAGGGCGTATTCCCAGTGGAACGGGTTGCCCACTATCTCTAATTTTCCCAAGCGAGCGTTCTTCATCTCTTACTAGCTCATCTAATGTAATAATCTTTTTGCCACAAATCCTCTGCCCCTGAGCATGGTTTCTAACCGGCAATCCCCAGATGTGAATAAAACCAGGGGAAGCGCTCTGGTCAAACACATCACCCTGATCATAGGTAGCCAGACCATAGTTATATAGCGAAAACGGTGATTTTCGCCCGACTATACTGCAACTCCCCTTGAACAGCTTCAATCGGACAGTTCCGGTGACAAAACGCTGTGAGCTCTCAATATAGGCAGCCAAATCCTGACGCAATGAGGTGAACCACAGACCGTTATAGATGAGGTCGGCATATTCCACAGCCACCTTCTGCTTAAACCGCAGTTGGTCTTTGGATAAGGTCATCGCCTCCAAAGCCTGGTGTGCCTGTAGTAGCACTGCTGCCGCCGGCGCTTCATAAATCTCCCTCGACTTTATCCCCACCAGCCTATTCTCCAAATGGTCAATCCTGCCTACCCCGTGGTTACCAGCCAGCTCATTTAGTCGCTGAATCAGGCTAACGCCATCCATTTTCTGCCCGTCAATAGTAACCGGGATTCCCTTTTCAAAGCCAATTTCCACATAGCCTGGCTTGTCTGGAGTTTCAGTAGCCGACTTTGTCCAGGTGTAAGCGTCCTCAGGTGGCTCAACCCAGGGGTCTTCCAGAACCCCACACTCAATACTCCTCCCCCACAGGTTCTCATCGATTGAATACGGGCTGGCGCTAGTGATGGAAATCGGGATGTCATGACGCTGAGCATAGTTAATGGTTTCCTCACGGGTCATACCCCACTCCCGGGCTGGGGCGATAACTCTGAGGCCAGGAGACAGGGCATTAATACCTACCTCAAACCTCACCTGGTCATTCCCCTTCCCGGTGCAACCATGAGCCACCACTGAAGCCTTCTCCTCCACGGCTGTATCCACCAGCAGCTTAGCCATTAATGGACGAGCCAGGGCAGTAGCCAATGAGTATTGCCCTTCATAGATAGCATCCGCCTGCAGCGCCGGGAAAATGAAATGATTAACAAATAACTCCTTGGCATCCCTAACCAGCGCCTTTACGGCACCGACCTTCAGCGCCTTTTGCCGAACCGCAGAAAAATTACGCTCATTGCCGACATCAATAGTAAGGGCAACAACATCCAGGTTATATTTCTCTTTAAGCCATTTGATAGCTACCGAGGTATCTAGCCCACCACTGTAAGCCAACACTACTTTATCTGGCACTGCGAACCTCCTTTGAACTAGCAATACTAGATAATGCCTGCTCTAAAATGTCTAGAGCCTCGTCAACCTCGTCACTGCCGATAATCAGTGGAGGCATAAAGCGCAAGGCATTGGGTTTCAGTCGGTTAACCAATAAGCCTCTATCAAGGCAAGCCATTACTAACGACTGAGCAATATCACTATTAAACTCCACAGCTACCAAGAGTCCGCGACCCCGCACCTCAGTGATGAACTGAAACTTCGGTCTCAGGTTCTTCAGCCCGGCAATAAGATAATGCCCCACTTCCTTGGCATTCCCGGCAATATGATTATCAATAATAAATTTTAGTGTAGCATAACCGGCGGCACAGGCTAAAGGATTGCCACCAAAGGTTGAGCCATGCTCCCCTGGGGTAAAGACAGAGGCTCTATCCTTAGCCAGAATAGCCCCGATTGGTATGCCACTAGCCAAACCCTTAGCCAATGTCATTATATCAGGTTCAATGCCATACTGCTCATAGGCAAACAGCGTCCCGGTTCGACCTATACCGGTTTGAATTTCATCTAAGATAAGCAGAATACCCATTTGGTCACACCAGGCCCGCACTGCGGTTAAATAATCATCGTCAGGCAGGTTGACCCCTCCCTCTCCTTGCACTGGCTCTAACATCACGGCACAGGTCTCGGTGGTGGTAGCCGCTTTTATTGCCTCAGTATTATTATACTCCACATTTATAAAGCCAGCGGGCACAGGAAGATACGGCAGTTGGAATTTAGACTGACCGCTAGCTGCCACCATAGCCAGAGTACGACCATGAAATGA
>CAZQRE010000128.1:0-2975 GCA_964595695.1 uncultured Dehalococcoidales bacterium | reverse complement strand
CTACCTTGAGGAGCACCCCGATGACGCCAAAAGGATTATAGAAAAGTGCCTCACCGCTGCCAAAGCCAGAGAAGCAGCCAGGAAGGCTCGCGATTTAGTTGTCAGAAAGAGTAGTCTGGATACCGGCACCCTGCCCGGGAAGCTGGCCGATTGCTCAGAGAAGGAGCCTTCCCACTGTGAGCTATATCTGGTGGAGGGAGACTCAGCCGGCGGCTCAGCCAAGCAGGGACGGAATCGTCGCTTCCAAGCTATATTGCCCCTGCGAGGCAAAATCCTTAATGTGGAAAAGGCACCATCAGATAAGATGCTAGCTCATGAAGAAATCCGTGCCATCATTACCGCTTTGGGGACAGGTATAGACGACGAATTTGACCGGTCAAAGCTCCGTTATCACCAGGTCATCCTGATGACTGATGCTGATGTTGATGGCTCTCACATTCGCACCCTACTGCTTACCTTTTTCTTCCGACACATGGTGGAGCTAATTAATCACGGGCACCTGTTTATTGCCCAGCCACCCCTCTACCGGGCGTCTATTGGTAAAACAAAAGAATGGTTATATTCAGAAGATGGATTGAACAAGTTTTATATGAAGAAAGCCTTCGAAAACGTTTCTGTCCACTCAAAAGATGAATCAATAAATCTAACTGGTTTAGATATATTGGACTTTCTGGAATCGCTGAAAGATCTGAAACAAGAGTTGAATGATCTGGAGAAGCAAGACAAAATACCTCGTGAATGCAGTGAGTTCCTTCTTATGAAGGATGAGTCTTTTTATCATCGAGACTTCTCAGATAAAGAAAAAATGCAAGAACTCAGGACTTGGTTAGAAAAATTTAAGTGGACAGTCAGGTCACAGGCGAGTGACGAAAAAGGCGAAAACTGGTTAGAGGTTAATTTGAAAGCTGGTAATAAAAGGTTTGACAAGCAATTTTTTGAAAACCCTCTGCTTCATAGGTGCTTCATTGCTTATCCTAAAGTCAAACACTTTGTTGAGAATCAGACCTATATAATTTTGAAGAATAAAAGGGAGATAGGGAAAGACCTTCCTTGGGATAAGCTTGTAGAACTATTAGAAAAAATCCCTGATAGGTCAGGAGTAGCGATTCAGCGCTATAAGGGTCTGGGAGAGATGAGCGCTGAGCAGCTGTGGGAGACTACGATGAACCCAGCTACCCGCACCCTGGTGGCAGTAAGTATTGATGATACCGCCAATGCCGACCGCATATTCCATATCCTGATGGGTGACGAAGTCCCGCCTCGCAAAGCCTTCATCCAAGCCCACGCCAAGAGCGTTAAGAATTTGGATATTTAAGGGCTAAACTTCTTATTCAAGAAAGGCGAGGTTTACACAAAGAGAAACATATAGGATGAGACAGCCTTATTTAGGAGATGAATTATCTGCTCACCTGAAGCATTCGCTTCGATTCCGCCGATAAGGTCTTTAAGTGGTTTAATCATTTCCCCTTCAACCAGCTTAGCTTCTTCTACAAGCAAAGGCTTATCTTCCCAATACCTGGCAATATTTAAGAAAATATGCTGCATAACGAAAAAAGGCGCTGGATTAGTAACACCCAGCGCCAAGTCCTTACAGAGGCTCGCCATTTCATAAAGGTTATTAAGGTAAAACCCCTGTTTTAGCTCTTCCCGTAACTTCTGAAGATTCACCAACAGTTACCTTCCCTGAGGGCCAGAGGTCTATGATGCTAGTAAAATCGTACCCCTTATTCTTCAGTTTATCACTCCCTCCCTCATGCCGGTCAACAATCACTATAACTTTCACCACCTTGCAACCCTCTGCTTCTACTGCTTCTATTGCTTTCTTTACCGAGCCTCCTGTAGTTATAACGTCATCAATTATTGCAACTTTGGAGCCTTTCCTAAATTGTCCTTCAATCTTCTTTCTTGTTCCGTGCTCCTTTGGTTCTTCTCTCACTATGAATGAAGGGATTGGTTTACCCTCCTTATGACTAACTAAGGTTACAGCGGTTACAATCGGGATAGCACCTATTACCAACCCACCAATTGCATCAACATCAATCCCAGCCAATCTATCCAATATTTCCTCTCCGATTAGGTATGCCCCTTCTGGGTGTAGGGTCAATTGTTTACCATCATAGTAGTGATCACTCTTCTTTCCTGAAGCAAGAGTAAATTCACCATATAATAGCGCCCCTGTCTCATGGAGAAGTTCTAGAATTCTTTTCGTCCTCTCTGTAACCACCCCTAGCTCCAAGAAGTAAGATGCTACCATTATACAATCTCCTGCTCAGACCTGCAAGCCATTAACACAATCCATATAATTTCTAACACATTACTATCTACCTTATAGCTTATCTTAACATATATGTTAGGAAAAGTCAATATTAACCTATATAACATTTAAAAAACTTGACAAATTTGTTAACTTTGTGCTAATATTCGCCTTTGTAATAGGGGGCTCCTAACTCTCCCGCTAAGGAGAGTGATCACAATGAATGAGCACCAACAGACTGCTTTTGGGCTGTACCTTAAGGAGTTGCGAGAGTGCCGACGGCTAAAGCAGAAAAATGTAGCAAGCGAGGTTCGAATAAAGCCGGAAGTGCTTAGCATGATAGAACGTGGAAAGCGAAAGGCCCCGGACGAGTTGTTAATACAACTTGCCGAGAAGTATCAAGTCCCTCTGGAAGAAGTTCTATTAAATAAATACTGGCCTCAGTTACCACTTCTGACTGGCATCATGAAGCCTGCTCAACTCGTAGCGGATCTCCAAAAGCAACTTCACCCTGAAGATATGCAAGAAGTCACTCAATACATTGCGTTTCTTCTTCTGAGGCGAACCGCAGCTAACAAGTCTTAATAACTACTTATTTTACTGATTTCTGGTATATAATCTGTGTTCCCGAATATACCTCTCCACTGGCTCGGGGACGAGGTGGTGAATAGATAGGCCTTGGGCAACTCGGTTTCTGATTACTGAGGCAGTGATATCTATC
>CAZQRE010000127.1:0-3014 GCA_964595695.1 uncultured Dehalococcoidales bacterium | reverse complement strand
TGCCCCTCCCGTCCACTCCCGAGGATAAATCATAGCCCCGTGCAAATCCTGGACACTAGCATAAATATAGAGCCTGATTGGCTTCTCCAGCTCGGCACCAGTATCCTCAGCCAGCCGAGCCAGTGCTTGCTGAGCCGCTGCCATTAGCTCTTGAACAAAGGATTCATCCCCATCATACCAATACATAGTTACTCTACCCTCGGTTAAACTGTCCCAGGAATAACGGATGTCATCAAACTGGACTTGAACCGGGGCCGTTTCAACCTTCTCACCACTGGCATCCTCCACCAGCCACCAATACTCCAGACTAGAGCCGGGCGGTAGCCCGCCAATTTTCACCATTTCCAAAGTCCAGCTAACATCAACTGTGGCCGCAGGCACAAATTCAATATACACTTCGCTGGTTACCTCGGCATAGCTTATTCGGTCAACGGAGTAGCAAAGGCGAATATCAGTAATATTGACATCACTCTCAGCCGACAGATTGAAGTTAAGCCTGGAAGGAAAATCGGCTTCAGCCGAGCTATCCAGTACAGCTAGCCCACCCCGAGCTTGAACCAAGCCTGGGCTCAATAAAACCAGGAGCAGGCAAACAACTAGGGCTAATATTCCAGTCTTCTTAATCATATTTCCCCGACCGGAGATAGGCGGTTATAAAACCATCCAGCTCCCCATCTAATACCGCCTCGGCATCACTTGTTTCATAATCAGTTCTGTGGTCCTTTACCATCTTATATGGATGGAGGACATAACTTCTAATCTGGTTACCCCAGCCAGCGGTGATACGCTTCCCCTTAAGCTTGGCTCTTTCTTCAGCCCTCTGAGCCAGCTCTAGCTTCAACAGGCGAGCTTGAAGTATTCTTAAGGCAATTTCTTTGTTCTGGTGTTGAGAACGCTCACTCTGGCAGGTAACCACCAGCCCGGTTGGCAGGTGAGTCAACCTGACAGCACTGCTTGTCTTCTGCATATGCTGCCCTCCTGGTCCGCTTGACCTGAACACATCAACCTTCAAATCACCAGCCTCTATCTTGACATCAACATCGGCTTCAGCTTCAGGCATAACCTCAACCAAGACAAAGGAGGTATGCCGAGCATGGTCAGCATCAAATGGAGAAAGACGAACCAGTCGGTGGACACCATGCTCTGATTTTAAGTAGCCACAGGCATAATCACCACTAACCCCGACGACGGCACTCTTTATCCCTGCCTCCTCACCCGGGGAAACATCCAATATCTCAGCCTCATAACCACGGCGCTCAGCCCAGCGAAGGTACATCCTCAGCAGCATCTGCGCCCAATCTTGAGATTCAGTGCCGCCGGCTCCGGCATGAATGGCTAGAATAGCATTTCTGGCGTCATACTCACTACTAAAAGCCCTCTCCAGGTCCAGCTCATCAAGGCGAGACGACACCTTATCTATCTCCGACTGAACCTCTACCCTGAGCGAGGCATCCTCCTCTGCCAGGGAAATTAATTCAGCAATGTCAGTTACCCTTCTTTCCAGCTTCTGCCACCTCTGCACCACCTTCTTCTGCTCAGACAAGAGGCGCATAACATTCTGCGCCCCTACTTGGTCTAACCAAAAGTCGGGCTGGGCTGACTGCTTCTCTAACCTGGCAATTTCCTCCTCTCTGGCTGAAATGTCAAAGATGCACCAGCGCCATAGACACTCTAGCCTGTAAATCCTTTAATTTATCCCTTAACTCCTGCATTTATTCCAAAAGCCTCCCTTGATAGCTTGCCTCGGCGGTCACGGTACCCCTTTTTCGCTCTAGATTGCCCCCGGCTGCCAGATGAGCAAGCCGGGTAGGCTCCGGTAGGCGATAACCACGGCAGCATTCTAGCACCCAGTAAATGGCAGCTTGGAGGTCAACCTTATGACCTATGGAAATATAAAGTGGCTTCACCCCGAGCTTGGTTCGCAAAGCAACCCCTATGGTCTCACCCCTATCTATTACTTCAGCATAGCTACCTGGCTTGTCACCAGGAACTTCATGCTTACCACAGAGTAAAGACTTAGCACAGCCAATGGTCGGTGTATTCAAAAATAACCCTAAATGAGAGGCTAACCCCATCCGCCGGGGGTGGGCAACCCCCTGCCCATCAACCAAGATAAGGTCAGGGGTAACAGTAAGCCTCTCGCAAGCAGCCAATATTAACGGTGACTCCCTGAATGACAGAAACCCGGGGACATAAGGAATAGCGAGCTTGCCCTGTGCTGCTTCTGTTTCCACCAATCTAAGTTCGGGATAGCTTAAGACAACTACCGCCCCGGTAGCCATCCCTTGTGCTTTGTTTACCGATATATCTACACCAGCTATAAAGCGGGGAGTGGTGACGGCACTACTTCTAGATACCTGTGCCGCCAGCCGCCGCTGGATATCCGAAGCCTCAGCCAGACTAACCTGCCAACTATGCAATCTCTCCACCTTCATACCCCGATTATAGCCACAATATAATCTGTTGACAACTTATTAACCAGTATTGACAGCCACATAGTTATCGGGCATAATAGCCGGTAAAGAAGGCTAGGTAAAAATGGTAAAGATTAGATTACGCCGAGTAGGCGCCAAAAATAGACCAAGTTATCGACTAGTAGTAGCCGATGTTCGTGCCCCCCGTGATGGGGCATTCATTGCCACTATTGGACACTATAATCCCCTAACCGACCCAGAAACAGTAGTCATAGATGAAGAAAAAGCGCGATACTGGTTAGAACAGGGGGCCCAGCCGACGGATACCGCCGCCAGGCTATTAGCCAAAGTCGGCATTATAGAAGAGTCCGAAGCAAGGAAAGAGAAAATCAAAGCCGGCATTACCGCCAAACCCAAAGCAAGCAAGGAAAAAGCCAAGACTGGCATCACCGACAAACCAAAAGCAAGCAAGGAGAAAGCCAAGACTGGCGTCACAGAAGAACCCGAAACAAGCAAGGAGGAACCCGAAGCCAGCATCACGGAAAAACCCGAAACAAGCAAGGAGGAACCCGAAGCCAGCATCACGGAAAAACCCGAAAC
>CAZQRE010000126.1:0-3027 GCA_964595695.1 uncultured Dehalococcoidales bacterium | reverse complement strand
GAACTGGACACACATATCCTCCATAAAAGTGCGTTTGGGTAGCTGAGGCCAGGCCGGGATGTCTTTAAGGTAGTGGGTGACCTGTGCGCATGCCGCCGATGGGTCAGTATGGGGCATACTGCCAATAATAGTGGGTAGGCAGCCAAACTCTATATTGGGCATAAGGTTGCTAACTATCTCCTTTGGTTAAATACTTACCTATTAGCAAATCAAGCTTTTTCTTCTCTTCCGCTGGCATTGCCTCCGGGGCAGTAACGATGGCCGTCTTAAGTGCTGAGGCACACTCACAGTTACGCTGCTCGGGTATCTGGCTGACGGCTAGCTTGATAATTTTCTTGGCGATGTCAACATTACGGTGCAGGGTATCCAAAATAACCTCTATTGTTACCGGCTCCTTTTCGGCATGCCAGCTATCATAGTCGGAGACACAGGCAATAATTCCGTAGCAAATCTCGGCTTCACGGGCCAGCTTGGCTTCAGGGAATGCGGTCATGCCGATAACATCAGCTCCCCAGGAGCGGTATAACCGGGATTCAGCCCTGGTAGAGAAGGCTGGTCCCTCCATAACCACATAGGTACCCCTGGGATGGGCATTAGCCCCCACCTCAATGGCTGCTCGATGTAAGATTCCGCTCAGCACCGGGCAGAAGGGCTCAGCGAAAGCGATATGGACCACGATGCCATCACTAAAGAAGGTATTGACCCGGCTTCGGGTGCGGTCAATGAGCTGGTCGGGGATAAGCAAATCGCCGGGCTTTATCTCCTCCTTAAAGCTACCTACCGAGTTAATAGCGATGATACACTCCACCCCCAGCGATTTGAGGGCATAGATATTGGCTCTTGAGGGGAGTTCCGTGGGCATAATGCTGTGCCCCTTGCCGTGCCTGGGCAGGAAGGCAATCCCCACCCCCTCCAGCCTGCCCACGACTATACTGTCACTCGGCTTGCCAAAGGGTGTGTTTATGTCAATCTCCTCTATATCAGTCATCCCCTCAATATCATACAGCCCCGTCCCCCCAATAACCCCAATTTTCGCCTGCGGCATTAAGAACCTCCTTTTACAAAAAAGTTGGTGGCTGCTCAGCACTTATTAAATCCTGAACCTTAACCAGTTCAATTTCTAATTTATCTTCCATCTTTGCTCTTGCTACCTCATCGTGAGCTTGCTTGGTAAACCCTAATGCAAAGAAATATCCTTTGGATTTCCTTTCTCGCCTAATAGCAGACTCAAATTTCTGCATATCGGGTCTGCCTACATGCTCCTGCTGTTTTACTTGAACTGGGTCATGATGAAACAGTGTATATCCGTCAATGCCATAATCTCCTACTAATTTGGGTGTATGTGTTCCTTGGATTAGGTCAATTACATAGTTTTGAAATTCAAAGGGCTTCATGGACTTTATTTCTTCAGTGGTCTTAGGTACATTAACCATTTCAACATTCGTAGCTCCTACCTTATCCAATCTTTGTTTAACTAGCCTTAAAGCAGTCGGTGAAACATCACAACCGACCCACTGCCTTCCCAACATCTGGGCTACTGCCAGCGCAGTGCCACAGCCACAAAAGAAATCAGCGACTATATCATCGGGATTACTGCTTGCTTCAATGATTGTCTTTAACAATGCTTCCGGTTTTTGAGTAGGATAACCCAGACGTTCCTTGGCTGAGGCGTTTATAAGAGGGATTTGCCAGACATCACCTAATCGAACTCCTTCAGACAAGTAGACTTTGTATGGTTCTTGACCTTTTCGTTTTTGCCATCTAAACCATCTGCCAGTTTCTTCACGTTTGTAATGCGAGTCTTTTATACCAGACCTTTCACCGTACTCATCATATAGAACATTGAACTTTTTCTTATTAGACTTGGAATAGAATAGTATAGTATCGTGTAGCCTTTGAAATTTACTGCTAAGGGCAGTATATCTTTTGTAATGCCAAATTAGTTCATTTTGGAAATTTTCATGCCCAAAAATCCTATCTAGCTCTACTTTCATATAATGGACAATATGCCAGTCTAAATGGATATAAAAGCTGCCCGTAGGCTTTAAGGTCTCTCGCATTTTAGCTATCCTAGCGGAGAGCCAATTGATGTAATGGTATTCGCCACCCTTCCAGCGGTCTTCAAAAGCTCTTTTTTCTCCGGTATCACCAAAGATAACCTCATAGGTTTTACCGCTAAAGAAAGGCGGGTCAATATAAATTAGGTCAATTGTTTCAGGCTCTATGAATTTATCCATAATTTCGAGATTATCACCGCAGTAAAGAACATTGGTTTTCATTTTTCCTTTCCCCCTTCACATCATAAGCCTTAAGCCTACTCTCACTAATAACTCCTATCTTCGCCTGTGGCATATTACCTCATCAGCGTTCTAATTTGAAAGACGATATAGGCAAATACCCCGATGATTCCTAGCCAAAATGAAGCTGTTACAGATATCTTTGCCCAAGTAAAGAATGCTTCGTATGCTATTATAAGAACTGGAAATAGAATTCCAAAGACTGCTAGAAAACCTAGTACTACTAAGCCCCAACCCAAATTTGGGGGATAGCTAAACTTTGAAATGCGGAAATCTAGATTATTAACATCATTTTCTAGTACCGCTATTTCGCCCGTATATTCCTGGATATTTTGTCTCAATCTCTGTAATTCTTGCTGTTCAGATATTGGAGTAATATACGGAAGTCTCATTCTTAGTAGAGTTGGGGATAAGGTAGCTCGTTCCCAAGCTGGTAAAGATTCCTGCTTTTGCTCTAGCTTTTGCCCTAGAACTTTATCATATAACCTTTCTAATATTTCATAATCGTATTTTGATATATCCAAATTGTTCATTTTAACCCAGTCAACAAATGTAACAGACTTGGGTTTGATTTTTTCTAAATGCGTTATTATGAATTTCTTAGCTTTAATTATTTTGCTAGAAAATACCTCATATTCTCTTTTTAATATTACAGGATTAAGGCTTTGTGCTTCCGTATTATCATTTATTACCTCTTCTAAAGAAGGCATATCCTTCGAATCAATTATCT
>CAZQRE010000125.1:0-3068 GCA_964595695.1 uncultured Dehalococcoidales bacterium | reverse complement strand
CCCGGGCACAGTAACTATGGGCTACGGAGTGATAGAGACCGGGGTGGATGAAATAACCCTGGTTGATTATGGTGCCCTAAATACTTCTGCGTCTTCCCCAATTGGGGAGCGTTTAAGCTATTTGTATAATAGGCTTCTGGAAATTATCTCTCGCCATCAGCCTGATGCCGTGGCTGTAGAGCAACCTTTTATGTCCAAGAATGTGAGGTCGGCACTAGCCATAGGTAGGGCTCAGGCAATAGCTATGCTGGCGGCAGCTAATAGAGGAATTCCAGTCTATGAATATGCTCCAACCGAGGTAAAGCGAAGGGTTACTGATTACGGAGCTAGTTCCAAGGAGCAGATTCAGGAGATGGTCAGGCTCCAGCTTGGGTTATCCCAGGTTCCTGAGCCAAACGATGCGGCTGATGCTCTGGCGGTGGCTATCTGCCACTGGCGTGAGATGCAACTACAAAGTTTACTCACCAGAGCGAGTGATTAAGGAGAACAGGTGATAGCCAGTCTTCACGGCAGATTAGAGTCGCTGGGTAGTGATTGGGCAATTATTAATGTTGGTGGCATAGGCTTTCAGGTATATATGCCTACCTCTACCTTAAGCACACTGAGCACTATAGGCGAGGAGGTCAAGCTATATACTTACCTTCATCTCAGGGAGGATAATGCTACCCTTTATGGCTTTACCTCGGCTGATGAATTAGGGCTTTTTCAAACCTTGATTAGCGTATCGGGATTAGGTCCCAAGCTGGCGCTGGCAATGCTTTCAGCCATGAATGTGGACAAGCTTACCATGGCGATTGCTACCGGTAGTGTTGACCTGCTGACTGTGGTTCCAGGAATAGGCAAAAAGGTGGCTAACCGCCTTATCCTGGAGCTTAAAGAGAAAGTAGGTGCTGGCTGGATAACCACCCCGGCGGCACTAGCCGAGGAAAACACCGAGGTTATAGCGGCGCTAACCTCCCTTGGTTATTCTGTTTCCGAAGCCAACCGGGCCGTAGCCAGCCTGCCACCCTCCTCCGACCTCAGCCTTGAAGAAAAGCTCAAGCAGGCACTGGGGTATTTCGGGGGGAAGTGATGAAGGCGAGTGAAGGACACTTGGGACGAATTTTCGTGATAAGACTTGAGGACGGCGATGTTGTGCCCGATTGTATTGAACATTTCGCCGAGGAGAAAGGCATATCCGTCGGTCACGTTATCCTGGTGGGCGGAATCGGAGGCGGTGAGGTGGTCGTTGGTCCCCGACGCTCTGAGGAAAGACCGCCGGAACCAATGTACCTACCTGTAGACGGCGCCCATGAAGTGGTAGGAGTTGGCATACTCGCCCCTGATGAGTATGGAAAACCAACCCTGCATATACACGCTGCCCTGGGACGGGCGGGAAGGACAATGACCGGCTGCCTGCGACCCGGCGTCACCACCTGGCTGGTGGGCGAAGCCATCATCTACGAAATCACCGACACCAAAGCTACCCGCCTCCCCGACAAAGATAGCGGGTTTAATTTGCTGGAGATGTGAGGGGGATGGATAGTTATTGGCTTTGTCCGCTATACTTCTTCAATTATGATGGAGAACAAATAGACTTACCTGAAGGCTTAAAGATGATAAAGATACCAGAAAAATTTGTAGAGTATCTCGACAGAAACTACCCTGCCCCCCTCCTCCGACCTGAGCCTCGAGGAAAAATAAAGCAGGCACTGGGGTATTTCGGGGGGAAGTGATGGACGGCAACATTCTGGCCTTAATACCAGTGGTAGCTCTTCTTGGAGGCGCTGTAGGATGGCTTATTACAGTATTACATTACCGCCAGCAGGCTAAGCGACAGGCGGCTCGTGACGCAGGCAATATACTGAAAGAACGAAAAACACACCTTGAAGATATGATTGCTAAGACAGAGGATGCCAACCGGAGGCAGATGCTTGTTGCCGAAGTAGATGAAGTGGATGCCGCTCTAATCGGATTCTACCCTAAGAGATTACGACACGCCCTTGGGGAAGCAGGGCTTCCACCCGAAGACGAACTGATAGCAAACGGGCGAAGACGATTGCAGCCACAACAAGCCACTCGGCTTGCCCCAGTTCTAGCAGAGGTAAATGCCCTGCGACCGTTTCTCTCAGCTCAGGATTTGTTAGTATTGGGCAATGCTTACTATCATATGGAACAATATCAAGATGCCAAAAACATCTACGACAAAATCCTCAACTTGAATCCTGACGAGCCCACCATTCTTAACAACCGAGGTGTTACCTATCGTCAACTAAAAAGATATGATGAATCACTTGCCGACTACAATCGCTCCCTGGAGCTTAGACCTGATGACCCTGTTACCCTTATGAACCGAGGTATTACCTATGATGACCTAGAAAGATATGATGAAGCCCTAGCCGACTTCAATCGCTCCCTGGAACTTAGACGTGATGACCCAGATACCCTTATAAACCGAGGTGTTACCTATGATGACCTAGGAAGATGTGATGATGCCCTTTCCGACTACAATCGTTCCCTGGAGCTCAGACGTGATGACCCTGATACCCTTTATAATCGGGGTAGCACCTATGTGAAGCTAGAAAGATATGATGAAGCCCTAGCCGACTTCAATCGCTCCCTGGAGCTCAGACCTGACCACCCTGTTACCCTTATGAACCGAGGTATCACCTATGGGAAGCTTGAAAGATATGATGAATCACTTGCCGACTTTAACCGTTCCCTGGAGCTCAAACCTGATGACCCTGCTACCCTCTACAATCGAGGTATCACCTATGGGAAGCTTGAAAGATATGATGAATCACTTGCCGACTACAACCGTTCCCTGGAACTTAAACCTGATGACCCTGATACATTGTATAATCTAGCCTGTCTTTTCTCACTCTGGCAGAAAACTGATGACGCGCTGGCTTACCTAGAAAAGGCTATTGACAGGGACAAGAAGTACCGTGAAGATGCAAAAACAGACAAGGACTTTGCTAATATCCGCGATGACCCCCGTTTCAAGAGGCTGACAGAGTCAGATTAGATTATTTATAACCCCATCCCCTGTATCCCCTTCCCCTTGACAAGGGGAAGGGGAGGATTTA
>CAZQRE010000124.1:0-3080 GCA_964595695.1 uncultured Dehalococcoidales bacterium | reverse complement strand
ACGGGCATCTTGATATTGCCACTAGAGCAGCTAAGCTTTTTGAAAAGCTAATCATTGGCGTTTATGATGTCCCAGGTAAGAATGTTCTGTTCACTACTGAAGAGAGGGTAGAATTGGTAAGACAAGCTATAGCTAATCTACCCAATGTTGAGGTAGAATCCTATAGCGGGCTAACCGTCGACTTTGCCAAGAAGGTAAAGGCGCAAACTATGGTGCGCGGGCTGAGAATAAGCGCTGACTTCCAAAGGGAATTCGATATGGCAATGATGAATAAGAGGTTATTTCCTGAGCTGGAGCTAGTTTGTCTAATGTCAACCCTGGGATATCAGTTCCTTAGCTCCGGCCTGCTTAAGGAGGCAGCTAGCCTGGGCGGTAACATTGATGAATTTGTCCCCAATCACGTGGCTGAAGCTTTAAAAAAGAAGGTTAAGAGCAGAGTGTAAGCCTACTGTTCAGAAAAGGAGGAGATTATAGCCAAAAATGGATTGATTGGTTAAGCAACAAAGCCAGAGAAATAAAGTCAGGAGGTCTATGGATGGCATACAAAATTACCGACGAGTGTATTAGCTGTGGCGCTTGTGAAGCGGAGTGCAAGAATGAAGCAATCAGCGAGGGGGAGACAATCTATCTAATTGACCCTGATAAGTGTACCGAGTGTGTCGGCTTCTTCGAATCACCGGAGTGTGCCGAGACATGCCCTATAGATGGTTGCTGCATACCTGACCCAGACCATAAGGAGACCCGGGAGCAGCTACTTGAGAAGTGGCGCAAGTTTCACCCAGGTGAAACCCCGGCTGTTACCTAAGGCGTCTCGGACTAAGACACAACTAATTACAAGCCAGAATGGCTGGAATTTACCCAGGAAGGTGTACCATTTTGCTGGAAGTGGTGTATTTTCACTTTTAGCCTATTACCACCCATCACTAGAAGAAATGGCGGACGGCATCAAACTCGTCGGGAAGTAACGCCAGCACCACAGGAAAGAAGTCAACCAATATAAAGGCGAGATTTGATTCAGTTATAGTCTCGGTTACATCAAAGAACTTAAGCCAGGTGGCTAGCAGGGCGCCACAGAATATGGCTCCCAGCACTAGACCAAAGACAGCGCCACCAAGGTGATTAACCCAGCCCAGCATCATTACCGAGGCAGTCCACTTCAGTAGCTTGGCAAGCACACCAGCAATTACCATTATTCCAATTAGTATAATGGTAAAGGCGACAATTTCAGCCACACCAGCCTGTGAAATAAAGGATAACTGCTCGGAAAGGGGAAGATAGTAGCGCCCAGCCACGATTACACCAACTATTAACCCAGCCAGAGATAAAGCTGCCTTTATCATCCCGATTCTCAGACCAATAAAGGTAGGAATAACTATAGCCACTATAATAACTATATCAAGCCAATTCACGGATTTTTACCAACCTTACCCCTGTATCCCCCCTCCTTCAAAGGAGCTGGGGGAATTAGTTTTCGTAATAGAGGCTTCTCCTCTCTTCGACTCTTCTTATCTCCCAAAATACTGAGGGAGTTTAGAGGGGCTAGCGCCCCTCTAAAAATAAATCCTCCCCTTCCCCTTGTCAAGGGGAAGGGGATACAGGGGATGGGGTTATACTAAATTCTCATACATCATCCATAGCGCAGAGCGTCAATGGGATTTAGCCGGGCTGCTCTCATTGCCGGGATTATGCCGGCGACAAGACCAATGACGAGTGAGACCAAGACCGCCACAGTTACAATAAGTGGTGATACCACGGCGTTAATGCTGAATCCACCAAGGTCGATGAGAGAGATTCCCCATGCCACCAGACAGGCACCAGTCAACCCAATGGCACCTCCCACCAAACTCAGTGTGGCGGCTTCTAACATAAATTGCATCAGGATATCCCTCCGCTTGGCACCTATTGCCTTGCGCAGTCCTATCTCCCGGGTGCGCTCGGTTACTGAAACCAGCATAATGTTCATGATACCTATGCCACCCACCAGCAGGGAGATGCCGCCAATCATTCCCAGAAATACGGTTAGAGCAATGATTATGGTCTCAAATGTGCCCAGCATCTGCTCCAGGCTCATAACGGCGAAATCGTCTTCTTCATCGGCATCGATGCGGTGGCGCTTCCTCAGGATAGTTTCAATCTCTTCTGTTACCTCATCCATAGCTTCGACGCTGGCTACCTGGACGACAATTGACTGAACGGCATCTTTCCCGCTGGGCGTCTTCTGAGAGAACAGCCGAGCCTGATAGGTGGTTATAGGCGTCACCACCAGCTCATCCCAGCTGAACCCGAAGGATGACATACCCCTAGGCTCCAAAACGCCAATGACGGTAAACCGTTTTTCCCTTATTTTGACCCGCTGTCCGACGGCGTCATCGCTGCCAAACAGGTCTTCAGCCACATCACTCCCCAGTACCACCACCATATCCCTCCTGGCCAGATTAACCTCAGAAATGAATTGCCCCGACGCTATGGTAAAACCATATACCTGCTGGTAGTCAGAGTTGCTACCGTGTATTACGGATACTGAGTCTTCATTACCGGCTATTAGCTTAACAAAGTTTTCGTTGGTTGGGGCGACACCTATCACCGAGCGGATGCGGCCTATAGCCTCAGCGTCATCCATAGTAAGACTGGCAGTCATAGCGCCGTACATCATCCCCATCACTCCTGGTGCTTCTGGATTGGACGGCTGCACCGTGAGTAGATTGGTGCCCATCTCTTCAAAGGTAGAGGTAATCATATTCTGGAGACCTGTCCCCAGGGACATCAGAACGATAACGGCACCAACCCCGATTATCATACCCAGCATAGTCAGTGCCGAGCGCAGCTTGTTAGCCAATAGTGATTTTATGGCAATACCAAAGAACTCGATAAACTTCATAATCTCCTCTATAGCCAGAATCAGGAAGGAGTTGCCCGGGTAACCTTCTCGTCACTGATAATCTTACCGTCGTAGAGCCGAATGATGCGCCGGGTTTGTTCGGCAATATCCATTTCGTGGGTAACCAGCACCACAGTGATGCCTTCCTGGTTGAGTTGCCGAAAGAGTGCAATAATCTGGGCAGTGGTAGTACTATCAAGGT
>CAZQRE010000123.1:0-3084 GCA_964595695.1 uncultured Dehalococcoidales bacterium | reverse complement strand
GTATTACTGTTATATATCTTACCTGCAGGCAGATGTTGATTAATATCAACCAGCTCATCCCCAGTAGCTAAAATTGCCACTACCGGGCGGCGGATAACCATCACCGTACTGAGTCCTAGCGAAGCCAGAACACCAACCTCTGAGGGTCTGATTACTACTCCTTTATGTAATACTATTGACCCGGTGGTAATATCTTCACCCGCCCGCCGAATGCTCAAACCGGCAGTGACTTCACCTAAGATGCCTATTTCAGCAGGGAGCTGCTGACCGGTGGAAGACCCTTTTCTTTGAGTCTCATCGGTATCCTCAAATCTGACCACACAATCAGCACCCTTTGGTATCGGCGCCCCGGTCATAATGCGAATGGCTGTGCCTGGTTCTACTTCATACTCGGAAATAGAACCAGCAGCGACGGTATCAATAACCCGCAGAAATCGAGGGGACTGTTGGCTAGCCCCATGAGTATCCTCTGACCTAAGTGCATAGCCATCCATAGCTGCATTGTCCAGCGGGGGCACATCAATACTAGAATATATATCCTCAGCCAGAACCTGCCCCAGACAGCCTAGAATTGGGCTCGGTTCCTCTCCCAGAACATCTACATAAGCCAGAATTTTCTCCAGAGCCTGTTCAACACTTATCATCGCTCATATCTCCCCTTGCTATTTCCCTGGCCGTCTCCAAATCAGCTCCGGTATTAACATTGAAAAAGCTCAAGTGCTTAGGGTCAAACCGATTAATCTCCCCAGCCTCCACATACCTTACCCTGACCAGGGGGAAAAGTTCGCTAACCCTCAGACTACCCTGCTTGAGCAGACTTCCTATGGGAGCCAAGCAGCCCTTGGAGTAAACGGCATGAAGCGGTTCAACCATATCGCCCAGTCGAGGAACTACTAAGTCAAAGTCAGCCGAAACTTGTATCATATAACGGAGCAAGGCTTGGTTCAACAAGGGCATATCACAGGCAACAACAAGGTTATGGAATGAGTCCGATGCGGCTAAGCCGGTATAGATACCACCCAATGGACCCTTACCCGGGTAAGTATCAGCCACTTTTCTTAGCTTTGGGTAACCAGTAAACTGGGGAAAAGATTGCTCTTTAGCAGTAACTATAATAATGTCACTATCAAACAAGCTGAGATTATATACTACCCACTCAAGCAGACTTCTATTGCCAACAGTCTCTAAAGCCTTGTCATGCCCCAAGCGCAAGCCCTTGCCACCAGCAAGAACAATACAACTTATATCCAACTTATATTTTTCTCAGTTCCTCTAACCTCACCCCTTATACTATTTTACCACAGCCGTCAATAGCCTGTAGCTACAGAGGGAAATTAAAAAGAGGGGCTTCGCCCCTCTTTTTTATAGCGATGATTTCAGCTTCAGGGTCAAGATAGGCGATGAGGAGTTAGTCAAACAGCCCTCTATCATTGAGCAGAAAGCCTATAACGATACCTGGGGCAAGGGCACCGATTCCCATCAAGTGTCAACTATCTATCTGAACGAGCCCAATAACACAAAAGGCTCATAGTAAGTAGAGCTTAAGAGTAAAGGCACCCAAAAAGAGTGCCCTTTTTTATTGCCTGAAAAACGTTCAGAAAATGTTAAGAAATTCCCCATAGATTTTTAGCCTTTGTTTCGCATCCTAGCTATACGCTGTAGAAAGAAAAGGGATGCAGCTAGGATGACAAAGAAAAATCTGCATAGTAGAACCCAGGAACTACAAGAATCAAAAGGGAAAGAGCAGAAGAGCAAGAATAAAATAGTAGCCGCTTTATTGATTGCTAGTCTGGCCAGTGGCTTTTGTTTTAGCGCCTGGGATATTCAGGAAATAAAGGCGGCAGAATTGACAGCTGCGACTACTCAAGCGGAGACGCAACATCAGCAGGTATTGGAATATCACCATCGGTCGATTGAGACTCAGGCAAGATTAGACGAATTGCGAATTATTGTTGAGGTGGAGAAAAAGGTCCCCCGGAAATTCAGAGAGTTCGAAGACTTGGCGGAACTCACCGAATGGCTTGAAAAGAATAGCCTTCCTATAGTGCTTATAGCTGGTAAAGATGGCAGAATTGACCTTATCAACCCTAGGTCGACAAGCCAATATGATTGTGATGACTATGCTGAAGCTCTACAAAGAATGGCGCTGGAGCAAGGCTTCTTGATGTCCCAGCAACTAATCATAAACGGTAAAATCTATGGCGTTAAGGTATCTGAATATACTGAACCGCATATGGGTAATCTAACAGTGATAGGTAATGACATATATTACATAGAGTCGATGCCGCCACATAATGTAGTGAGAATAACAAGCCGGGATTAGTAGGTAAAATAGCTATAGCGCTGATTTCAGAACTATGATTTGAGTGTGTGCCGGGAGTTCTTCCTGCTTGAACTCCACTTCGCTGGCATCCAGCCTCTTTACACCCTCCTTCCCCCGGAGGAATTCATCTACACCAGCTATCGGCAGACCACACTTATCAGTCTTATAGTGCATAGGTATAATCACCCTGGGTGTCAGTTTATCACCAACCTGACTGGCAACCTTAGCATCAATGGTAACGGAACCACCCACCGGAATAAGCAGTATATCCACTTTGCCTAACTCAGCTACTTGCTGAGCACTAAGCTGGTGGCCTAAGTCACCAAGGTGGCAGACCCTTATCCCATCAACCTCAAAACAAAATATGGTATTCTTACCCCTCAGCCTTCCGCCAGCATCATCATGGTAGCTAGGGATACCCTTGAACTCTATCCCCTTAATCTCGGTGGTAACTGCCCCTCTAACTGGCTTAGGATTACCCCTAACCGCAGCTACATTATTATGGTCAGAATGGTCATGGCTCACAATAACAATGTCAGCCGACTCTTCTATGTTGCCATAACTAATGGCGCCACCGGTTACATAGGGGTCAGTGATTATTTTAATCCCGGTATCCGATGTAATCACAAAGGAGGCATGTCCCAGGTATTTAATCTTCATAACCTAAAACCTCCCTTTAATTCTTGTTTAATAACCCTATCCCCTTTATCCCCTTCATGCAAGGAATACCTCTTCCTATTCTAGGGGAAGGGGAAGATTTG
>CAZQRE010000122.1:0-3095 GCA_964595695.1 uncultured Dehalococcoidales bacterium | reverse complement strand
TATCGGTGCTCCCCAGTAACGCTGGCGGGAGATAAGCCAATCGCGAAGTCGATAGGTGGTAGCTCGCCCTCCGTAGCCCTTCCCCTCCAGGAAATCAGATCCAGCCTCTATACCCTGCTGGCTGGGAAGCCCATTAAACTGCCCCGAGTTGACCATAATGCCTGGTTCAGTATATGCCGCCTCCAGTTCCTCCCCCTGCCACCGGGGCGGGGCTATCACCACCGGTATCGGTAGATTATACTTCTTAGCAAAAGCAAAGTCTCGCTCGTCATGAGCTGGCACTGCCATTACTGCTCCCGTGCCATAACTCATCAACACATAGTCAGCAATCCAGATAGGCACTCTTCCCCCATTGAGCCTGTTTACTACATAAGCCCCGATAAATACCCCATCCTTTTCCTTCTCGGTTGATAGCCTCTCTATCTCAGTCTGCCGCCGTGACCGAGCAATATACTCCTCAACCTCAGCCTTCTTATCGGGCGAGGTCAGTTTAGCCACCAGCGGGTGCTCTGGAGCCAGAACCATAAAGGTAACACCAAGAATGGTATCAGGGCGGGTGGTAAATACCCTGATTTCCTTTTCATCTACTCCAGGTAGCTCAAGGGCAAAGGAAATCTCAGTGCCCAGGCTCTTACCCACCCAATTCCTCTGCATTATTTTTATCCGTTCTGGCCAATCAATGCCAATATGCTCCATAATCTCATCGGCATACCTGGTGATACGGAAGAACCACTGTTCCAAATCTCGCCGACTAACTGCTGCCCCACAGCGCTCACAGAAGCCCTCTACTACCTGCTCATTAGCCAGCACTGTCTGGCAGCGAGGGCACCAGTTAACCGGAGCCTTGCCCCGATAAGCCAGACCTGCCTGATACAGCTTCAAAAAGAACCACTGCGTCCACTTATAATAATCAGGCAGGCAGGTAACCACTTCACGGCTCCAGTCATAAATAGCGCCCATACTCCTGAGTTGACGCCGCATATTGTCTATATTCTGCATCGTCCAGGTGAAGGGGTGAATACCCCGGCTGATAGCCGCATTCTCGGCAGGAAGCCCAAAGGCGTCAAACCCCATCGGGTGAAGCACATTATAGCCCTGCATTCGCTTAAACCTGGCGTGAACATCAGATGGAGCCATAGCATACCAGTGTCCGATATGAAGGTCGCCTGAGGTGTAGGGAAACATGGTCAGAGCATACCACTTTGGTCGGGGGTCATCCTCGCTAACCTCATACAGCCTGTCGTCAGCCCATTTCTGCTGCCACTTCTTCTCTATTTCCTGTGGGTTATACTTAACCACCATTTATCTTCCCCATTTACATAAAAGCCCCCCGCCCCTAAAATGTCAACAGCGAAGAGCCACACTACCGTAACTGTGGTAAAGTTCAGTAGACAATAAACAGAACCTTTAGCCTTACTTTCACATTATTCACGCAGCAACCTAAGGAATTCACTCCTGCTTAGCCCAGTGTCCCGAATAAGAGACATTAATAAACCTCGACCCAGCTCTTTGTGCCTGGGCACTGATAGCCTACGCCCCGAGGGGTGCAACAAAATCATGTGGCTGCCTTCGGTGTGATCCCATACATAGCCAATCTTGCGCACGGCTTCAATAAAATCGTCTCCTGATATCACAGGAAGACGAGCCAGTTAAACTGCTACCTCCACCTCTTCAACATCGGTTACAGGTATTGGCTCTCCATGCTTACGCATACTGGCTATGTAGCCACGGATAGCCTCAGTAATATTGACGATAGCCTCTTCTCTGGTTCTCCCCTGGGAATGACATCCAGGTAGCGCGGGACAACTGGCTACGATATATCCATCCTCGTCTGTTTCAAGCGTAATAGCAAACTTCATATACTCTCCCCGCAACTGCAACGACTTGCAAAAGTTTAACTAAATTATAGCAAAAATTAATAAGTGGAGCTGGGGGGATTCGAACCCCCTACCTTTTGACTGCCAGTCAAACGTTCTCCCGATTGAACTACAGCCCCACGATTCTTCTTGATACACTATCTAATCTAGCAAAAAATAACAGGGAAGGCAAGCCTGGACGATTAAGATTACTTTACCATCCTCCCCCCTGGGCGTCTCTGTCAATCCGTTCAAGTTTTCCTTGATAAACGACTTCTTATCAGCCTGTTGAGGTAGTAGAATGCCACCTGGGCAATAGTAACAGCAATAATAATCAGGACAGAGTTAAACGCGGTAATACTAATCCCAATCAGCTTATTCAGGGCAAGAAGGCTAAGTGTCACCACAGCGATGGAAAGCCCGAAGGAAAGGGCAATCCTTTCTATGACATTTATCTGCCTGAAAAAGACGAGCGTCCAGACAAAGCCAGGCAGGAAGAAGACGAGTATGAACCCCAGGAGCCCCCTGATGCCAGGCAAAAATTCAAGTACGGAAGAAACGAACCCAAAGACTTCACTCATTACACAATTTGGCTTTTTGGTACCCAACAATAAGATGAAATGTGTGGTGCTTACCATTATGGGCTACTGGACTAGTGGGAGACAAGGTAACCATTTTATGGTTTATAGTTATGGCTCTAACTTAAGAAATACCTCTGCCTGATTACCTCTGATCTTCCAATATTTGTGGTACTTTGGGATGATACTGCCATCATTGCCAAAGCTAAATTTGAATATTTCACTTTCGACCTCAACCAGAAGACAAGTTTTCTCCTTGGCTAGTTTTTCCAAGGCATCTCTATCAGAGTTGATACTAGAATTCAGATGATGGTAGTCATCTCTTTTCTCCCATATTTTCAGCAGAGCTTTTTGTAGTTTGTCATCAATAAATTTCCTTGTATGAAGCTTTTCTACATTTTTCTCAAACACTTTATCATGCTTACCGAAGTCAATATCGCACACATACTTTACTATAGCTTCTGCCACGGCTTGAACGATTGCTATGCAGGCATAGAAATGACCATCCCGAAACAATAAACTACACTCTGCTGGTGGTACAGTAAAAGGTGCATTCGGGATAATTTCATGAGGTTTTACTTGTAAATAACGTTCTACTCGCTCTGACAAAGTCTGCTCGAACTCCTGTCTTATCGAATCGACAGTCTGCGCTCGTTGAAAA
>CAZQRE010000121.1:0-3104 GCA_964595695.1 uncultured Dehalococcoidales bacterium | reverse complement strand
AGGGGCTTCGCCCCTTCAACCTTCTCTTGATAAACGAGTTCATAAGGTTTACTAGAAAATCGCTCTTGCCACCAGTTCGTTTATTTCATCGGTCAGATTATACCCGTTAATAGGTTTCTCCTCAGCGTCAGCAACTTTTTTGTCTGCGGTTATTTTGACTTTGCCCTGGCTAAAAGCCTTGAGGGTAGATATTATTAGCGGGAATTCTCTATTCAGCCCGTGCTTACGAATCAGCTTAAATAAGGGATTTTCTCCATTATGCCTTTTTGCACTAGTTAGTGGTAGCTTTTCTAGTTCCTCCCAATATCTATCAAAGGGCTCGCCTCTGATAGGGAAGGTGCAATAGGTTACCGGTGGTCCCATGTCCAGCTCTGGCGTTACCAGGTGCATCATTACCCCTGTTTCCTGAGCCTTACTATCAATTAGCTGCCAGATTACCTCCTGCCAGGTTCCTTTAGGTCCACCAGGAGCCGCCGGGTGAAGGTTAATCATATTGTATCTCTGGCACATCTCTGCACTGACAATAAGCATGTAACCAGCCAGCACACACAGGTCAGGGTGAAAGCCTTGTAATCGATTCACCACCTCTCCATCATAGTCAAATCGCCAGAGAGGTAGAGCTCCTTCTCGACTGGTACCAGGGATGACTTTCCCAGCTTTAAACTTTTGGTAAGAAAAGCAGATAAGAGGGATATGCTCATCCTCAACCACTTTGAGGAATAAATCACTCTCTTCTGATTCACCAGGCTCACGGCTACAGAAAACAAAAGCTATCTCAGCCTTAATCTCGCCTAACTTAATACTGCTGTTTACCGCAGTTAAGAGGTCTCTAGCTGCCTTATCTCTACCGGTAGAGAACCAGCCAAGCTGATAGAGGCTAATTAACCTCACCCCCTTATTCCCCCTCTCCATAATAGGAAGATACATTCTCTGCATGAGGGGGAAGGATTATTTTGGAAGGGGCGAAGCCCCTTCCTGACTCCTCTTGACAGAGCCTTTTCAGCAGCTTTAGAGTTGCTTTTTTAGCCTTGCCCAGGTGCTCCTAAGATGAACTAAGGGGTTTGTCCTGTGTCCGAAAATCTTGCCCTTTTCCAGAGCGTTTAGGAAGTCGTCCTTACCATTGAATTCAGGCATCTCTACATAAGCATTACCTATTTCACGGGGGGTATGGGCATCACTGCCAGCACTTTTAGCAATACCATACTTCTGGGCAAACATTTGAGCTTTAGCTAAACACCCGGGAAGAGGGCATCGTGAGTTAAATACTTCTATAACATCAATTTGGCCTATTATTTCCTCTGCTATCTTACTGTTTAGAGCCGATTGCCTGAATATATCAAAGGGGTGTGGTATATTTACTAAACCATCTTGAGCCCTGATGCGAGCTATTGTCTCGTGGGGAGACAGACCACCGGGTATGGTCTCTTTAAGAAACATGCCCATAATTTCGCCATCGGTGGTTAAGATTTCCTCAGCTACAATTACAGGGAAGGGGGCTATAGTTTGCATCTTTAGTGCACCTTCAGTAGTGCCATGGTCAGCTATGGCAATACAGTTTATGCCAATCTCCAGGCAGCGATTGATTATCTCCTCTAATGGGGTATTACAATCACCTGAATATTTAGTGTGAATATGAAAGTCGGCCTTCAGCAATTTAGTCAACCTCAGCCAACCCTCTCTAAATAGGTGCCGCTACGAGTGTCAATCTTGATAACATCCCCTTTATCAACAAACAGAGGGACCTGGATGGTAATGCCAGTTTCTAGCTTGGCCGGTTTAGTACCGGTGGTTGCCGTATTACCTTTGAAACCAGGATCGGTTTCAGTTACCTGAAGCTCAACAGTAATGGGTAGCTCCACACCCACCAGTTCCCCTTTATAGCTTGATACTTCCAAAGACATGCCTTCTTTCAGGTAGTTAACGGTATCACCTAGCTGGCTGGCACTGATGGGCATCTGCTCGAAGTTTTCCTCATCCATAAAATAATACAAATTGCCATCATTATAAAGATACTGCATACTGCGATAGTCAAGACGTGCCCAGATAAGTTTGTCGTCAGACTGAAAGGTTCGCTCAATAGTGTGACCAGCCTTAATATCACGAAGCTTTACCTTGGCCAGGGCAGTCCGTTTCATCTTGATATGCTGGTAGTCGATAACTTGATACAGGTTGCCATCCAGTTCAATAGTAATCCCCTTTCTTAGCTCACTACCACTTATCATGTAAAAACCCCAGATTATTTTTATTTCCTGGCTTTTGAAATTACGCTTATTTTACCTTCTTCCATTACCACCACATCCTCAATCCTTACTCCTCCCCAACCGGTAAGATAAATACCAGGCTCAATAGTAAATACCATGCCAGCGGCAAGAGTTTCGGATGAATTTGGGCCAAGGCGAGGCTGCTCATGAGGCGCTAACCCTATGCCGTGACCTAAACCATGCCCAAAGGCTTCACCATAGCCTGCCTGCTTGATAACCATCCTGGCCAAATCGTCAATTTCACCGCCGGTCATACCCTTCTTAATTGCCGCTATTGCCGTAAGCTGTGCCCTGAGAACAGTATCATATACCTTGTTGAAGGTATCATCGGCATTGCCAAGGCAGATAGTGCGGCTCAGGTCACTGGAGTAACCTCCAACCCTGGCTCCAATATCAATTATTATTGGCTCACCGGATTGGATGGCGCCTGATGACGGCTTAGCGTGGGGTAGAGCTGAATTTGGACCTGAGGCAACAATAATATCAAAGGGTATCGGCTCACTACCATTCTCTCTCAGGAATTTCTCTATCTCCCAGGCTACTTCCTTTTCACTCATACCAGTATGAACCATATCTTCAATATATTCAAAAGCACTATCAGTTATTTCTACAGCTTTAATAATAAGCTCAATTTCCTCAGGCTCTTTTATCACCCGAAGGGATTCTATCAGTCCATCTACCGGGATAAGCTTAAGCTGGGATTGCTTCAATGTATCGGTTAACTGCTGATGCATGGCAAAAGTAATATGTCCAGCTTCAAATCCTAGCCGCTTCAACCCCAGGTCAGCTACCAGCTTGGGCAGCCAATCTAGTATACCACTAGAAATTGGAAAAATCTTGTAG
>CAZQRE010000120.1:0-3180 GCA_964595695.1 uncultured Dehalococcoidales bacterium | reverse complement strand
GCAATGCAGTGCGTCTTTTTGCACAGTATTCCTATCACTCCTGTGGGATGGTCCACGCCTGAGCCGTTGTGGCTATGGTCGAACTGGGGCTTGGCGTCGGGGGAGGGTAGGTAGCGAATGTTGGCTCGCCTGGCTTGAAAATCAGTGCAGTTGGAGCAGGAGCTTACCTCCAGCCACTCACCGCAGCCCGGAGCCCACATTTCAATGTCGTAGGATTTGGTTGACGCAAAGCCTAAATCGGCGGTGCAAAGTTGCTTCACTCGATAAGGAAGCCCCAGCTTCTGGCAAACCTGTTCAGCATCACTCACCAGTTTTTCCAGTTCCTGCTCAGAGGTGGATGGCTCGGTGAATTTATATAGCTCCACCTTATCAAACTGGTGACCTCGTTTTATGCCCCGGCTGTCCTTTCCCGCCGACATCTTTTCCCGGCGAAAGCAGGCAGTGTAGGCGACATAATATATGGGCAGGATTCCGGGCGGTATAATTTCGTCACGGTGCAGATTGGTGATTGGCACCTCAGCCGTAGGCACGAACCAGAGGTCATCCTCTTCATCATGATACAGATTATCGGCAAATTTAGGCAGGTTACCCGAGCCGACCATACATTCCCGCTTGACCATAAATGGCGGGTATACCTCCTGGTAGCCGTGCTCAGCGGTGTGGAAGTCTAGCATAAAGGAAATAATGGCTCTTTGCAGTCGGGCGCCTAACCCCTTGAGTATGTAGAATCTGGTGCCTGATAGCTTTACCCCCCGTTCAAAGTCAATGATGTCCAGAGACTCACCCAATTTCCAGTGGGGAGCTGGCTGGAAATTAAAGCTTTTAGGCTCTCCCCAGGAGCGAACCACAACATTATCCCTTTCATCCTTACCTGAAGGCACCGTTGGCTGGGGGATGTTGGGCACCTGTAGTAGCAGTTCCTCCAGCTGCTTATCCAGATTCCTGACCTCTTCCTCCAGCCCTCTTATCATGGCACGCAGGTCACGCCCTTCGTCTACAGTTTCCTGGTCTGTTTTTCTTTCCCGGGCAGCCTCTTTTCGGACATGTCTGAGGTCTTCCAGCTCAAGAATCCTCTGGCGACGCTCTAGGTCAAGGTGCAAGATTTCATCCAGTGGGGCGCTATCCTGGCGTCTCTCTAGCGCTTGCCGTACTAAGTCTGTATTCTCGCGGATAAATTTCAGGTCAAGCATAATCTTTTATTAACCCACCCCCTTTATCCCCCTGCGGAATAGATAATCCGAGCCATATTATACCATTTCTGACTGAGTTGGACATACAACCGGGACAGAAGTAATTTACTGTGGGTTTTAATGAGGTTTTACTGCACGATGGAGAGGATTGAACCGGGAGGCTTAAAGGCAGGTATCACCGGCGCGCGATGCTCGCTAGACAGTTGCCGCCACACCTTTGCCAAAAACTACCTGCTCAACGGTGGTGATAATTTTAGCCTGCAAAAGATTCTGGGGCACTCCAGCCTGGCATCGGTCAGAATCTATCTAAATCTCTTCGCCTCTGATATCAAGATGCAGTACCGGCAATTCAGCCCGGTGCCCCTAGTTGACTTATTCCGCAACCATAAACTTGAAGTTGACTTTAGTTTATCTCAGTTAAAACAGCTATTTCAGGTTTTCAACTTACCCCAAGTATCCTATGCTGTTTAGCTAAGCCGGCAATTGTCTTTGGCAATTCTTCCCAAATTCCCTGACACCATAAAAGGGCAAGGTTCTACTCATTCTTAGTTGTTTTTTCTTAAGCATTTTATCTCTATGACAGATGACATTATTTAAGCCCACAAACTACATTTTACTAGATTCGGTGGCTTCCCCAAAGTTCTACATTGAAATCTATGGGTATTCTACCCGAACTATGCACAACACCCTGTATACGAGCCTGTAATTCCACTTGGATTTCACCCTTCCACTTCCAGTCAGTAACATTGAAATAGACGCTAAATGCAGCCACATTCTTCCCAGACCAATCATTAGCAGGGATAGTGGTAGCACCAATTAGCAAATCCAGTGTATCAATAGGCTTACTGCTAGGATGTACAGTAACCTCCAAGCATAACCAATATGCATTATCAGGCTTGTCTGGGTATCCTGTCATACCTGAAAGACCAATTGCATATGTGTGAGGAGTAAGAACAAGTGATTGTTCAACCCACAGAACATTATCTCTCTGGACGATTGGTTGTATGTCATCAATGTTATCTGGTTTAGATACTCTAAATTTATCAATAAAGTGTTTTTGAAATTTGTCTATGATTCTTTGATTTCTTCCTTTACCAACTTTCACAGTTACCCAAGTTGCATCACTTACTACATAGACTTTTACATTATCATCGCTTGGGCTAACTTCTACAGAGATGTTGGACTTGTCAAGATGGGCTTTTATTAAGTTAGGTGTATTTTTTCTGATGATTTTAGCCTTCATCGTTTCAAGTATATTAAAACACCTATTAAATACATCGGTAATATCTCCACTGACAACAAAGGTAACATCTATTGCGGTTGCACTTCTCCCAGACTTGTAGTATTTTCTGTCGAAGGTAAAAGGTTCTAGTAACAACCAGAGTGGAAGTAAGCCAAACAACAGATAGAAGACAATCCATTCTAGATTGAATTTGGCAACAATTACATCAGAAAGCACTAGGTATGTTTGAAACCCAGCGAATGTGAGAAGTAAAAGGGATGTCACCGTTGCTAAGATATTAATCAAAATTGGAGGTCAATTACTCACTTCTTGCCTCTCAATATGCAATATGTTACTTGTTCCTTGTGGATGCTCAACAATTAAATTTGTCTGGCTTACTTGTTCTTGACCCAATCGTTTTTCTTTTATCAAGCTATAAACAAAATATATCGTCCCTAAAATCGCTATGGCTATAAGAATATAACCTAACCATTGAATCTCTACGCCAGCCATTTGTAACCCCGCATTAAGCATAAGAGGTAAAATGACCGGTAATGATTTACGGTACTTCCATAGCATACCCCTATTCTACCACCACATCTACCACTTTCCCACCGTGTCCATATTCTATACTTATGTCCACAAGTCGTAATTGCTCTCTTCTAGAAAGGATGGCTTCGAAACTACTTTGAACTAGAAGTAAAAGCTAATATGCTCTTTCAATCAATAAATCTGCTGTCCCTAGCAAGATGTCTTTAATATCTTCTC
>CAZQRE010000119.1:0-3237 GCA_964595695.1 uncultured Dehalococcoidales bacterium | reverse complement strand
TTTGTGAAATTCATAGAGAGTGAATTAGGGTCTGGTTTTTTACTTATCGCCTGTGGGCTTCCCGGCACCTGGAAAACGGAGACGACCGAGGAAGTAGCCAGGATTAAGGGCTATCCGCTCCTTCGGACTGACCTGATTAGATTGGAAGTATTGAAGAATGAGGATATTTTCGACGAGAAGGTAGCCTCCAATATGGATAAACGAACAATGGTCTATGACGAGATGTTCCGACAGGCAGATGAATGTCTTGAAGAGAGTGATGGGGTGATACTGGATGCTACCTTCGTCACCCAGTCGTTAAGGAGATGTGCGGCGGCAATAGCGGCTAAACACAATCTGACCTTTGTCATCCTTCAAACTGACTGTCCGCAGGAAGTATCAATTAAGAGGATACTAAAGCGGACTAAAGGTAACTACGAATCGAACGCACTGACCGAACAGGCCTACCTCAACAATAAGAAGAGGTTTGAAGAAGTGGACCTGAATGACTTGAAGGACTTGTATCCGAACCTTAGCATCACCCACTTGATAGTTGATACCCGGCACGACCCGCCCGAAGACTGGTATATCACTGGTGTGGAAAAGAGATAGAAATGAGAATAGACTTACACATACATACCAAGACCGGTTCGGATGGTAATCTCTCCATTGAGGAGGTTTTCAGGGAAGCAAAAAAAAGAAACATTGATTTAATGTCAATAACTGACCACGACTGTATAGACTGTCAGGAGAGAGCCATCGCTCTGGCTAGAGAGTATGGCATAGCCTATATTACCGGGGTAGAATTAAATGTGGCATTCCAGTATCCTGATAGCAAGTCGATTTCATTGGATTTTCTGGGATACCGGTATGATATTGGCAATCAGGAGCTAAAGAATAAGCTTCAATTGATGAGAGAACATAGAGAAACAAGAGCGCGTCAGATTTTAGAGAAGCTCAATGTTGAGTTCGATAAGGAGAATATCCCGAGATTCACCGAGAGAGACATCAAGAATATACAGGCTAGCGTTGACGGTGTTTTCGGTCGACCTCATATAGCCAACTACCTGATAGAAAAGGGGATTGTCGGGGATAAGCAGGAAGCATTTGATAAATATCTGGTTAAGTGCGATGTACCCAAATACCCGCTTTCACTTGCTGAAGCGTCAAGGTTGGTCAGGAATGCCGGTGGTATACTTGTATTAGCTCACCCTAGTGACCCGAACGGGACATCTTTAGTAAGTATAACGCCTGATTTGGACGAACAGGCGGAAATTATCGAAGGATATATGCTAGACTATATTGATGGTGTCGAGTGCTGGCATTCAAGAAACGATATAAAGACCATGGCGCACTACATTAAGTTGGCTGAGAAGCACGGTCTGCTCATGACCGGAGGCAGTGATTGTCATCAAAAGCCGCTCCTTATGGGCACCGTGGATATTCCCGACTGGGTGGCTGACCAGTTCCGGCGATAGAGGGATGCTGTCTTGGAAAATACATATAGACAGATTAAACTAAATTATTAAAGGAGTAACCTATGACTTCACGACACCAGTATGACATTAAAGACCCAACACTATCTGATGCTTGCAGGCTGCGAATAGAGTTGGCTTACCGTTATATTCCAGTATTCGATTTAAAGATGTAGAGGTGCAAGATTGAGAAGCCGCTAAAGGGTGTTCGAATTTCGGCTTGTCTTCATGTTACCACTGAGACGGCAAATCTGGCTCTAACCCTGAAAGAAGGGGGAGCCGACATCATTCTATGTGCTTCCAACCCGCTCAGCACTCAAGACGATGTCGCCGCTGCCTTGGTAGAATATGACATTCCGGCTAATGCTATTAAAGGAGAGGATGAAGAAACATACTATAAGCACATTAATACTGCTCTAGACCATGAACCCCAGCTTACTGTAGATGATGGTGCCGACCTGGTTACTACCTTACATACCAAACGGAGCGATTTAATCAGTAATGTCATAGGCGGCACCGAGGAAACCACCACCGGTGTCATCCGACTACGCAGTATGGAGAAGGCAGGAAAACTAAAGTATCCCCTAATTGCGGTGAACGATGCCCAGACCAAGTATCTGTTTGATAATCGCTATGGCACGGGACAGAGCACTATTGATGGTGTCACCCGTGCCACCAATATCCTGTGGGCAGGTAAAAAGGTAGTAATTTGTGGCTATGGCTGGTGCGGGCATGGCATAGCCTTAAGAGCTAAGGGGCTAGGCTCCCAGGTGATTATAACCGAGGTCGAGCCGGTCCGGGCTATAGAGGCGGTTATGGACGGCCTCCAGGTCATGCCGCTGGTCGAGGCTGCCGGTGTAGGGGACATTTTTATTACCGTCAGCGGTGATAAAAGCGTTATTGATAAAGTCCATTTCCAGCGGATGAAGGATGGAGCTATTCTAGCCAATAGCGGACACTTTAATGTAGAGATAAATATCCCGGCTTTAGAAAGCCTGGCTCATGGTAAGCGGCGAGTGCGCCCCTTTGTTGATGAGTATACCCTGAGTAATGGGCGTCACTTATACCTGCTGGGCGAGGGGAGACTGATTAATCTGGCGGCGGCAGAAGGACACCCGGCTAGCGTTATGGATATGAGCTTTGCTAACCAAGCCCTGTGTCTGGAGTATATAGTGAAAAATAGTGAAATGCTCAAGCCCAAAGTCTACTCCGTACCTGAGGAAATTGATAAACAGATAGCTCGGTTAAAGCTAAGCTCTATGGGCATTGATATTGATAGCCTGTCCCCAGAGCAAAAGGAATACCTGACCAGTTGGGAGCAAGGGACATAGAATAAGGAGGAGAAAGAATGGCTAACAGTTTTGCTAGCTCACCAGTCTACATGTTCACTTCAGAATCGGTTACCGAAGGGCACCCTGATAAGCTATGTGACCAAATATCAGACGCTATTCTAGATGCCATCCTGGGAAAAGACCCGTATGGCAGGGTAGCCTGCGAGACAGCGGTAACCAATGGCTTGATAATTGTTATGGGGGAGATTACCACCGATTGCTATGTTGAGATTCCTCAGGTGATACGGGAAGTAGTTCATGATGTAGGCTATACTCATCCCGAATATGGTTTTGATTATCAATCCTGTGGCGTGATGGTTTCCATTAAGGAGCAATCCAGCGACATTGCTCTGGGGGTAGATGAATCATTGGAGGTCAAGAGGGGTTCAACTACTAACGACCTGGATAAAATTGGAGCCGGTGACCAGGGAATGATGGTTGGCTTTGCCTGC
>CAZQRE010000118.1:0-3245 GCA_964595695.1 uncultured Dehalococcoidales bacterium | reverse complement strand
TTGTCATTGCGAGCGAAGCGAAGCAATCCCCTTTTAGAGGTTGCACGGTGGCAAACCTAACAATGTGCTCACTTGACACTCCTTTCATCCCACCTTAATTTACCCTTTGCCTTTTCCGCCCTTTGGATAGCTTCTGGGACACTCTCGGCCAGGGCACAAAGGTGTCCCATTTTCCTTTTGGCTTTGGCTTCTCTCTTACCATAAAGGTGCAGCTTGATGTTAGGGTCTTTAAGAGCTTGCTCAACCCCATCCAGTCTATTGCCCGAACCTTCACCCAGAATATTTATCATTACTATCGGTGATAACAAAGCTGTAGACGCTAAGGGCAACCCACAAATAGCCCTAAGTTGCTGCTCAAACTGCGAGGCTTGACAGGCATCAAGGGTATAATGCCCAGAATTATGTGGTCTGGGGGCTATCTCATTAACCAGTAAGCTTCCATCCTCCATCAAGAACATCTCTATACCGATTACCCCCACCACCCCTAGCCGTGAGGCAATGGTTTCAGCAATTTCCTTAGCTTTTTTCTCCGTGGCAGGGGAGATTCGAGCCGGCACGATAGACATATAAAGTATGTTGTCGTGGTGAATGTTCTCGGCAACAGGATATGATGCCACTTCGCCACTGGATGTCCTGGCACAAATAACAGATACTTCCTTAACAAAAGGGACAAACCTCTCCCAGATTAGCTCTTCTACCGGCGACATTTTCAAGCCCTGGTAAGCGGAAAGGGCCTGCTCTCTATCTTTAACCACATATTGTCCTTTCCCATCATAACCACCGCTTGTAGTCTTCAGGATGGCAGGCAACCCAATATGTTCACCAGCTCTTTCCAAGTCATCCTGTCCTTTTATAACATCAAAATCAGCCACCCCAATATTCAATTTCTGCAAAAGGGACTTCTCCGCCACTCTATTTTGGGTAAACCTTAGGACATGGCTTCCGGGGTGAACCATCTGAATCTTCTCTAAACGTTCCACCACACTTAAGGCTACATTTTCAAACTCATAGGTGATGACATCACACTTCCCCCCCAGTGTAACTGCAGCTTCCACATCGTCAAAGCTGGCTACTATCTGTTCATCAGCTACCTGTCCGCAGGGCGAATCCGGGGCAGGGTCTAAGGTAACCACCCTGTATCCCATCTTCTTGGCTTCCATTGCCAGCATTCGCCCCAGCTGACCACCACCGAGGATGCCAATAGTTGACCCAGGACCGATTATGCTATCCCTCATAGACCGGTTGCCCCTCCTCGCCCAGTGCCAATCGAGTCATAGTCTCCTGGTAACGCTGAACCCTCTCCTGGATTTCCGGGTATTTAATGCCCAAGACCCGAGCAGCTAGAATGGCGGCATTGATAGCTCCGGCTTTGCCTATAGCCAGAGTAGCTACCGGAATCCCGGCTGGCATCTGCACAATAGAAAGCAAGGAATCCATGCCATTGAGAGCTGATGATTTTACCGGAACCCCTATCACTGGTAGAACTGTTTTGGCAGCGGTCATTCCCGGTAAATGGGCGGCGCCACCAGCTCCGGCAATAATCACCTCTATGCCCCTATCTTTAGCCGAGGCAGCGTACTCAAACATCCTATCCGGGGTGCGGTGTGCCGATACTACTAGAACTTCATAGGCAATGCCGAGCTCACTCAATATTCTAGTTGCTTCGCTCATGGTTTCGGCATCTGATTTACTTCCCATAATGACTCCCACCAATGGTTTTTCCATTTTCCAATACCTCCTGTTTAGGTAGAGATTTCATCCTATCCCATCCACTACTTCAATTTTCCACTCTTCATTAACCCAGACACCAACAATAATAGGGATGTTCCAAGATTGAATCACTTTAATAGACTTTTTGATTCCTTCCCAATGCTCTTCTTTTGAGACAGGATTTCCAGCACAGTCGTAATGACCAGCAATTACAACAATATTCGAACCGTGAGCCTTAACAGAAATACGCACCTTTGACTTTATCGCTTCGATCAACTCAACCGGTCCACTACTTAGAACCTTATCAGGCCCTGGCTCTGTTATCACATCAACATAATCAAGATGATATTTTTTCTTTATCCACTGTGATACTGGATTTTGGACTCTCCCATCTATACAATTTATAACTGTTCCAAATTTTGCCTTTAAGATTTTCTTAATACCTCCAATTATTTAACATATCGGGTGTTCACGATGTGTCCTACGGGGGTATTTAAGCGTTCAAAGTAGAACTGCAAACAGGTTGTTAGGCGTGGGCAATAGCTTGACACCACCCCTTAGCATAAAATATACTCCTACCAGGAAATGATACCTTAGACTAAAGACTAAATCAAGGTAGTTCAATAGGCAAGGGAAAAGATGATTGAGCGATACTCTCGCCCACAGATGAAAAAGGTTTGGTCAGACGAGGCCAAGTTTGACAAATGGCTCAAGGTAGAGATTGCTGTTTGTGAGGCATGGGCTGAGTTAGGTGTCATCCCCAGGGAAGCTGTGCCCAAGATAAAGCTAGCCCGGGTTAATATTAAGCGCATGGAGGAGATTCTCAAAGAAACCCACCACGATATGACTGCCTTCCTTGGTTCTGTATCCGAGAGCGTGGGCGATGAATCTCGTTTTATTCACCTTGGTCTTACCTCTTCTGATGTAATAGATACCGCCCTCAGCTTGCAACTAGTCGAGTCTGCTGAGCTACTAAGTCAGGATATGAAAGAACTCATTTCAGTATTAGCCGAAAAGGCAATAAAACATAAATATACAGCTATGATAGGTCGCACTCATGGTGTTCATGCCGAACCGATTTCCTTTGGGTTAAAGCTAGCGCTATGGACTCAAGAGATAAGACGCAACCGGCTACGGCTCACCGAAGCCAAAAAGACAATCGCTGTGGGTAAGATTTCAGGAGCAGTCGGCACCTATGCTACTCTGTCTCCCGAGGTTGAAGAGAAAGCCTGTGCCAAACTAGGGCTTGCCCCAGCCCCGGTATCAAGCCAGATTTTGCAGCGTGACCGCCACGCTCAATTTGTCACCACACTGGCTATCATCTCAAGCTCTCTGGAAAAATTCGCTACCGAGATTAGGGGGTTACAGCGAACTGAGACCCGGGAAGCAGAAGAACCCTTTGAAGCCGGTCAGACTGGCTCTTCAGCTATGCCCCATAAACGGAACCCAGAGCTTTGTGAACGGATTTGTGGCTTAGCCCGATTGGTAAGGGGCTATGCCCTAACCTCAATGGAAAATATTGCCCTGTGGCATGA
>CAZQRE010000117.1:0-3259 GCA_964595695.1 uncultured Dehalococcoidales bacterium | reverse complement strand
AAACAGGGGTCACTATCAATATACTTACTGCGGTTTTTCTTTATCTGGGGCGAAAATACATGGGTATGAAAGTCAATAATCATTGCCCGATTATAACAGAACAACCAGAGTTAGTTCAACTCGATAGTGGAAGCTGTTTATTAGGGTAGATTGAAAGGGGTGAGATTGATAATATATTATAGACAATATGTCTACAAGTATTGTATAATTAAAATAAATAGGGGGTGTTAATGCCGTTACCTGACTCAGGTAATCCATTATCCAGAACCTCGGCAGATGATATAAAAGCCGAGGTTTTTTCATCATCGGCATCAATAGATGAAATGAAGGCGGTAGCTAAAAGGCTGCGCCGCCACATCATTACTATGATAGGAAAAGCTGGTAGCGGTCACCCCGGTGGCTCCCTGTCAGCGGTAGAGATTGTTACCGTCCTCTACTTCAAGTTATTGCGACATATGCCATCAGACCCCCAGTGGTCAGATAGGGATAGGTTCATCCTGAGCAAGGGACATGCTGCCCCCCTACTCTATGCTGTTCTGGCTGAGTGTGGCTACTTCCCTCTAGGCGAGCTATCCACTCTGAGACAGCTTGGTAGTCGCCTTCAGGGGCATACTGACCGAACAGTTACCCCCGGTGTAGAGATGTCGTCCGGCTCGCTGGGGCAGGGATTGTCCTTTGCCCTTGGCGTTGCCCTGGCTGGTCGCCTTAACTCACAAGACTACCGGGTTTATGTTCTACTGGGGGATGGCGAGTGTGATGAGGGGCAGGTGTGGGAAGGGGCTATGGCTGCCGCCCACTTCAAGGTTGACAACCTGGTAGCTATCGTGGATAACAATGGACAGCAGATTGATGGCTGGAACCGTGATGTTATGAACCTTGAGCCATTGAATAGGAAATGGCAAGCCTTTGGCTGGCATGTTATTGAGGTTAATGGGCACGACCTTTCTCAGCTTACTTTAGCCTTGGAACAGGCAAAACTGGTTAAAGGGCAGCCCACGGTTATTATTGCCCATACTATCAAGGGCAAGGGGGTCAGTTTTATGGAGAATAACGTCGATTTTCACGGCAAAGCACCAAATGCTGAGGAAGTGGAGATAGCCCTGAAGGAACTGGAATAGAAATGTCCCAAGAAGTTTCTATGAGGGAAGCCTACGGCAAAACCCTGGTTGAGCTAGGTAAGGAGAACCGGGATATTGTGGTGCTGGATGCTGACCTTTCCCGGTCAACCATGACCCAATTTTTTGCCAGCGAGTTTCCCGACCGCTTCTTTGACTGCGGTATCGCCGAGCAGAACATGGTGGTCATTGCCGCTGGCTTAGCCGCTTCAGGCAAGCTCCCCTTTGCCAGCACCTTCGCCGTTTTTGTCCCCGGCCGTTGCTTTGACCAGGTTCGTATGTCTATCGCTCAGCCCGGGCTCAATGTTAAACTGGTTACCACCCATGGCGGCATCAGTGTCGGCGAAGATGGCACCTCACATCAGGCTATTGAAGACCTGTCTCTGATTTGCTCCCTGCCCGGTTTTACTGTTGTCGTCCCGGCTGATGCGATTGAAACCGCTCAGGCAGTAAGGGTAGCCGCTACCAGCTATGGCCCCTTTTACATCAGGCTGTGCCGTCCTAAAACACCGCTGGTCTATAACCGTAACCACCGTTTCAAGCTGGGTAAGGCAGTAACTATGAGGCAAGGCACAAACACTACTGTTATAGCCATTGGTCTTATGGTAGCCGAGGCACTGAAAGCCGCTGAAAACCTGAGGCGGGAAGGCATAGACTGTCGTGTGTTGAACATGTCCACCCTCAAGCCCATTGATGAGGCGGCAATTATTAGGGCTGCCGCTGAAACTGGGGCTATTGTTACTGCTGAAGAGCACCTGGAGCATGGCGGGCTGGGAAGCGCCGTAGCCCGGGTGGTAGCCAGACACCGTCCAGTGCCGATGGAGTTTGTAGCTATTAAGGATACCTATGCCAAATCAGGCAAGTTTGCCGAGCTTCTTCAGAGGTATGGGCTGATAGCTAAAGATATTGAGCGGGCAGTTCGCAGGGTGACGAAGAGAAAGTAAGGCTAAACGCTTCCTGCTCCCGAAGTATGAGCCAACTGCCTTCGCTTAACAAAATCAGTTCCCGGCTTTAGCTCCTAGCTGGTAAAAGGTGTTGGCGGCGAGTTTTTGTTGGCGAGCGTTATATTGCTTCAGCCCTTTCTTGATACAACCTGATGCGTACGGTCTTTAATAAGCGTACCACGAGTACTAAAACTGGCAATTCTATTAATACTCCAATAATAAGTGCTACGTGTATGAGCGGTTGCTCAGGAAAAAGACCGATGGCTATGGCTAGACCCAAAGGGGAGTTTCTGGCCGCTGTGGTGCATGTCAACAGAGCGCACTCTTTGTAGGAAAGATGAAAGCCCCTACTGACAAATTGCGCCATTATGAAAGATATAATAAAGAAGATTATTATCGGAATAAGTATTAGCAATAAAGGTGCAATGTTGTCTAAAATGATTTTGGTTTGTCCGGCAAACATAGTGAAGAGTACCACTGTTAAGGTTATGAGCTGAAATGGTGAAACGATAGTGTCTATGAACTCGTAGGCCCATTGGTGACTTTTTATTGCTGATAAAATCACACGAGTAAGTATTGATAATATAAATGGTAGTAAAATGAAAACCAATAATGTTTCAAGAAAAGTTTCAAATTGAAAGGGAACAATTTTTCCTGCAAATAAAAGCAGATAGACTGGAATGAGCAGAATTTGTAGAATTAAGTTAGTGGGCAATAATGCCAGTCCTAGGGGAACATCACCTTTTGCCATAGAGGTAAAAACTAAAAACCAATCCGTACACGGTGTGACTAGGTATAGAATAAATCCAACAAAAATGGCTGGATATGCCCCCAGAAAGATAAGCGCTAAAACCCAGGCAATGAGCGGAATAATAACGAAATTCACAAACCAGGCGATACCAAAAAAGCGGAGGTTTTTGTAGGCATTCCAGATTCTTGTATGAGGGACACCAAGCATTACACTATAGATAAGTACAATGATAGCAATATAGAGGATGGAGTCAGAATATTTACTAAATTCAACAAAGACAGTTCCAGCAAGGAACCCCAAGAAGACAGTAGCTATTAGAATAAAGGGGCGAAGTTTATCAAGTTTGCTTAATGCCATTTCATTATCCTGACTTTTCCCAGCTGGTGCCGGGGGTGGGACTCGAACCCACAAGGATTACTCCGGCGGATTTTAAGTCCGCTGCGTCTGCC
>CAZQRE010000116.1:0-3260 GCA_964595695.1 uncultured Dehalococcoidales bacterium | reverse complement strand
ATGGGGATGTGTGTCGTTGGTATCGGTATCCTTGGTCTAAGCATCCTCTACTTCGCCTTTCATAACAACCCTGACTTTCTGAAGATTATCCCTGGCTTTGGTTTTGGTGCTTCATTAGTAGCTATATTCGCCAGGGTCGGTGGTGGCATATTCACCAAGGCAGCCGACACCGGGGCTGATATAGTAGGTAAGGTTGAAAAGGGAATCCCTGAAGATGACCCCCGGAATGCGGCTGTTATTGCCGACTTTGTGGGTGACAATGTTGGCGATGTGGCTGGTATGGGTGCCGACCTGTTTGAATCATATGTTGACTCAATTATTGCCACGATGACGCTAGGGATGATAGCCACTTTCTCCATCACCCTGGACAAATCGTTAGTGCCTGATATGGCTACTGCCTGGTTTCTGCCTATGATGGTAGCCGCCGGAGGAATTATCGCCTCTATTATCGGGATATTCCTGGTGAGGGTCGGTGAAAAGGCAGAGATGGGAGCCCTGCTCAATGCCCTCCGCCGCGGCACATTCTCAGCCTCAATTCTCACTGCTATTTTTTCTTTCTTGGCAGTGTATTTTCTTTGCGGGATTCAAGGTTACGGTATTAACATATTTTGGGCAATCCTAGCTGGTCTCATTGCCGGTGTCCTAATTGGGGAAAGCACTAATTATTTTACCTCTTATGCCTACAAGCCAACACTCAGCATCTCAGAAGCATCTCAAACCGGAGCTGGAACACTTATAACCAGAGGATTTGCCAATGGTTTAATGAGCACCTTGCCCCCTATTATTCTGGTGGTAATCGCCATTTTAGTTGCCCATCACTTCGCTGATATTTACGGTATTGCCATTGCTGGGGTTGGGATGTTGTCAACTCTGGGCATACAAGATGCTACTGATGCCTATGGACCTGTGGCTGATAACGCTGGTGGCATTGTTGAGATGTCAGGGCTGCCGCCCGAGATTAGGCAGCGAACAGACGCCCTGGATTCCCTGGGCAACACCACAGCCGCTACCGGTAAGGGCTTCGCTATTGGTTCAGCCGCACTTACTGCCCTGGCTTTGATGCTAGCCTATGCCCTAGCCTATACCCAAGCAGCAGGCATTGAACTTACCGACTTCTTCGCCCGTATCAGTCTGCTTGATGCCCATGTTGTTGTTGGTTTATTCCTTGGGGCTATGCTGCCAGCTATATTCTGCGCCATGACTCTGAATGCTGTGGGTAAGACTAGCTTCTCCATAATTAATGAGGTTCGCCGCCAGTTCCGCGAGATAAAAGGGCTGATGGAGGGAGAAGCCAGACCCGAGTATGGGAAATGTGTAGATATCTGCACTAAAGCAGCACTGAAGGAAATGCTTGCCCCTGGCTTAATGACGGTAGCTGCCCCTATTCTCATAGGCTTTATACTGGGACCGCTTGCTCTTGGTGGTTTCTTGCTAGGAGCTATTGCTAGCGGCTTCATTCTGGCTATAACCTTCGCCAATGCTGGCGGCTCGTGGGATAACGCTAAGAAATGGATAGAGACTGGTGCTTTCGGTGGTAAGGGGTCAGATGCTCACAAAGCTGCCGTTATCGGTGATACCGTTGGTGACCCGATGAAGGATACCTCGGGACCATCTCTAAATATTATGATTAAACTAATGTCAATAATATCCCTGGTTCTAGCACCAGTCTTAGCTGGGTTTCCTGGACTTATCTAGAAACTTGGTGCGAGTAAATAGATGATTATGCCTATCCTCATTTTAATTGCAATTTTCTTACTCGGTTTGGGTTGTGGAGTAGCTATTTGGTTTGTCTTCAGGCACAAGCAACAAGCTAAAAGCAAAAAGCCAGCTAAAGAAACCGCCACAATGCAGACTTTACCCTTCCGCTGGAGCTATATTATGCTGCCACTAGTCTTTCTCTTCCTGTCTATACTCCTGTCAGCCTACTTTTACCACCTACTTCCGACTGAGGTTGCCTATCACTTCAAACTTGATGGGACACCTGATAAATGGATGAGCCATGAAGGGATTATTATCTGGGTATTGATACCACAACTCCTCCTCACTCTAATGGCAGGAGCCGTCACTTGGGGAGTAACCAAGCTGGGCAAACTATTCGGGCAAACAGAGGGTACTTGGATAAAACCGGAGAGGATTGTATCACTTATGGGCTAATATAATTGCTCTGCCCCAGCTTATAGTCGGCTTTGCAATGCTCGATATTTTCAGCTACAATTCATTTTTGACCAGAGGACTAAGGAGGGTAGCGGTGACTGAGCAAGCACCAAAAAAGGTTGATATGGAAAAGATTGTCTCCCTGTGCCGGCGGCGTGGTTTCATTTTCCCCAGTAGTGAAATCTATGGCGGCCTGTCAAGTTGCTGGGATTACGGACCTCTAGGGGTAGAGCTGAAGCGGAATATTAAAGACGCCTGGTGGCGAGCTGTGGTTCAGGAGCGCGACGATATGGTAGGTCTGGATGCCAGCATCCTGATGCATCCCCAGACCTGGGAAGCCAGCGGCCACCTTCAAGGGTTTACTGACTCGCTAGTAGAGTGTAAGAGCTGCCACCAGAGATGGCGCAGTGATGATTTGGAGGGTAACAATTGCCCCGCCTGTGGCGGCGGCGAACTAACCGAGCCTCGCCTGTTTAATTTAATGTTTAAGACCTTTATGGGTCCTGTTGAGGAAGAAGCTAGTGTAGTTTATTTGCGTCCTGAAACAGCCCAGGGTATATTTGTTAACTTTCAGAATGTACTTAATACCACCAGAAAGAGGCTGCCCTTCGGCATCGCCCAGGTAGGTAAAGCCTTCCGAAACGAGATTACTACCGGCAACTTTGTCTTCCGAAGTCGGGAATTTGAGCAGATGGAAATCGAGTTCTTTGTTAAGCCGGGAACCGACCAGGGATGGTTTAACTACTGGATTGAGGAGCGCCTCAACTGGTATGTGAAGTTAGGTATAAAGAGAGAAAATCTCAAGCTGCGACAACACTCCAAAGAGGAACTGGCGCACTATGCCCGAGATTGCTACGACATTGACTACCTGTTCCCTATGGGATGGTCTGAGCTGGAGGGCATCGCTAATCGGGGTGACTTTGACCTGGTTCAGCACGCCAGCTTCAGTGGCAAGAGCCTGGACTACTTTGATGAAGAGACTAAAGAGCATTTTATCCCCTATATAATTGAGCCATCAGCCGGGGTAGACCGCTCCGCCCTAGCTTTTCTATGCGATGCCTACGATGAAGAACCAGACGAGGATGAAATAAGGGTGCTACTCCACC
>CAZQRE010000115.1:0-3324 GCA_964595695.1 uncultured Dehalococcoidales bacterium | reverse complement strand
ATTGTGACCGAACTGAGGTGATTTCTCGCATAAATCACATTTCATAAGTAGTATATCTTCTTTCTTGACTGTTAAATAAGTTTGGTATAAAATTCTAACCATAGTATAGCATAGTCAGGTAAGCCTGGCAAGGGGGGGATAAGATGAAGCCGGTTGATACTATCAATGGGCAAGATTTAAGGGAAATGTTTGCCGCGGCTACTACCTGGTTAGAGAAGAGTGCTTCAGACATTGATGTTCTGAATGTCTTCCCGGTGCCTGATGGTGATACAGGGACCAATATGCTGCTTACTATGCGCTCTAGCATTGAGGAGGCCTATCGGGCTCCTGACCGTAGCGCCTCAGCAGTGGCTCAAGCTATGGCTAAAGGGGCACTGATGGGGGCGAGGGGTAATAGTGGGGTAATCCTGTCGCAGATTTGGCGTGGCCTGGCACAGGGCTTGGCCGGGAAGGAATCGTTTACCGGCAGTGACCTAGCCAATGCCTTACAACAGGCATCAAAAATGGCTTATAAGGGGTTAAGCAATCCTGTGGAAGGAACCATTCTTACTGTAGTTAGAGAGGCTTCATCGGCAGCCCGGGTGCAGGCAGCTAGCGGTACCGATGACCTGATATCGGTTATGGAGGCTGTAGTCAATGCTGCCAGAGATTCGGTGGCTAATACCCCCCGTCTTCTCCCGGTGTTGAGGGAGGCTGGGGTGGTGGATGCCGGTGGGCAAGGTCTGTATACAGTTCTGGAGGGTGCCCTCCGCTACCTTAAGGGCGAGGTGGAAGAGATGCAGTTCCGCAAGCCCCAGATGGTTACCAGTAGTATTCCTCTACCCACCAGGCTATCACCACTGGTAGCCGATGAGGTGCCCTACGGATATTGCACTGAGTTCCTGCTTAAGGGACAGAAGCTTAAGCCGGATAAGCTTAGAAAAAAGCTGAAGAAGAAAGGTCAGTCTCTAATTGTAGTTGGTGATGAAGCTATGGTTAGGGTTCATATTCATACCTATGACCCAGGTAAGATTATTCGCTATGCTACCTCATTAGGTACTATGCATCAGGTATCAATACGGAATATGGATGAGCAGCACCAGGACTTCTTAGAGATGCAGAAGGAGAGGCTGCCAGCAGTTGATATGGCTATCATTGCCGTGGTCTCGGGGAATGGGCTTGCCGATGTTTTTAGAAGCCTGGGGGTGACAGTTATTGTTCCCGGTGGACAGACAATGAATCCTAGCACCAAAGATTTGCTCCAGGCTGTAGGCTCGGTAGTTGCGGATAAGGTTATTATTTTACCTAATAACAAAAATATAGTGCTTACCGCTGAGCAAGTCCAGTCTTTGACTACGAAAAGCATTAAGGTAGTGCCTACGGAAACAATCCCGCAGGGAGTAGCTGCCCTTTTAGCCTTTGATTATGAGGCAGATTTTGAGACAAACGTTCAAATTATGAAGAATACAAAATCAGCAGTAAAGTCTATTGAAATTGCTCGGGCAATACGCTCTGTCCAGCTAGGCGGATTGAAAATTAAGAAGAAGCAGGCTGTTGGCTTTCTGGATGGGGACTTAGTCACCGTGAGTGATAACACCACTGGTGCTCTTAATCAGGTATTAGCTAAGCTAGATTTAGACCAAGCCGAGGTAATTACCATCTATTACGGGGCTGATACTGAACTGGCTGAGGCAGAACAGGTTAGTCTCAGTATCCGTGAGCAGTATCCTCAACTTCAGATTGAGGTGGTTCAGGGCAGTCAGCCTCACTATAACTATATTGTTTCTGTAGAGTAGCTTTACCCGTACCGAGATTGAACCCTTCCCGCCTTTAGCTATTCGCCCGGCGAACGGAGGCATAACCTTGTTAATAGATGTTGAGCCTCTGCGTAAGATTCTTGAGCTTGAGTATAAAAAGGGTTATGCAGATTCAGCGGTAATCGGTGGTTTGGATAGATTCCTCTGCCACTGGGCGGGTCAAGCTATAGAGTCGCTAACTAATCCCCAGCTCCTAAACCGCTTTCATAAGCTTCACCTGGTTAATTCCAGCTATGCCTCTTTGACTAAACAGCAGCGTAAACAGTGGGTAAATAGTGTGCTTGATTTTTTAGCCGAGGCAGAGCACAGGGAAGGGGAAAAGGGTGAGGCTAAGTTAGCTCCAGTAGCTAGCAGGCCATCTTCAAGGACAAGAAGGCAGACTTTGGGGGCTAATCAATCTATTGATTCACCTATTACTGTCATTAGAGGTATTAGCTCAAGCCTGGCGACCAAGTTTAATAAGTTGGGTGTGAACACAGTTCGCGACCTGCTCTATTTCTTCCCGCACCGTCACCTTGATTACAGCCAGAGAAAATCTATCTCACAGCTTACCGAGGGGGAGGAGCAGACTATCATTGCTAATGTGTGGCAGGCTCAGGAGATTAGGCTGGGTGGTAGGCGGAGCACCGAGGCTGTTGTCGGCGATGAAACAGGCAATGTCAGGGTAGTATGGTTTAATAACCCCTACCTGGCTAAAAAGCTACCGACTAATACCCAGGTGGTTATCAGTGGTAGGGTAAGCTTGTTTAACGGGCGACATGTGTTTGAATCTCCAGAGTGGGAACTGGTGGAGGATAGAGAGTTGATTCACACCGGGCGCCTGGTTCCCCTCTATCCTCTTACTCAGGGATTGCGCCCTCGCCAGGTAAGAAAACTGATGAAAGAGGTTATAGACCAGTGGGCATGGCAGATGGAAGATTTTCTACCTTACGAGATAAAGAAGCATTGCGACCTTTTGGAGCTACCCCGGGCTATAAGTCAGGCTCACTACCCTGAAGATGAAGCAGTGAAGGCTCAGGCGAGGGTTCGTCTGGCTTTTGACGAACTCTTTCTTCTCCAGATTGGTGTGCTCAGCAGAAAGCGTAACTGGCAGGAGAGCCAGCCGGGTAACCGGTTTAGTGCTCAGACACCGATGCTAGAAACCTTTCTCCATTCTTTGCCCTTTGAGCTAACTTCAGCTCAGCAGAAGGTGCTCAACGAGCTACTAGCTGATTTAGAAAAACCAAGACCAATGTGCCGGTTACTCCAGGGGGAGGTTGGCAGTGGCAAGACGGTAGTAGCTACTGCCGCCTTACTGGTGGCCGCCGCCAATGACTATCAGGCGGCATTTATGGCGCCTACCGAAATTCTGGCTGAGCAGCATTTTGCTACTATATGTGAGCTTCTATCCAGAGTGGGGCATCATGAGGATGGTGAGGACTACCTGCGTAGTTATTCCGGGCTTTTATCACACCCCCTTACTGTAGCCCTGCTTATCGGCGACATTAACCAGGGTAGAAAGCAGGAACTCCAGCAGCGTATCCTGGAT
>CAZQRE010000114.1:0-3352 GCA_964595695.1 uncultured Dehalococcoidales bacterium | reverse complement strand
TGGTTATACCTACATAACACAGTCGCCTCTCCTCCTCCATCTGCGCCGGGTCATCAAACGACTTAAAATGGGGCAGGATGCCGTCCTCCATACCCACAATAAACACCACCGGGAATTCCAGCCCCTTGGCCTGATGCAGGGTAATCAGGGTTACCGCATCTATATTCACATCAAGCCCATCAACATCAGATACCAGGGTTACCCCCTCAAGAAAGGCAGCTAAACCATCGGGGGGTTTCAAATCACTATATTGCTGGGCTACAGTGCGAAGCTCAAGGATATTCTCCCAGCGCTCCTCCCCATCTGGTTGACTCGATATATATTCCTTATAACCAGAGCGTTCTACAACCAAATCCAGTAAATCAACCAGGTTTAGCTCCCGGCTACGGGCAATAAATTCCTCTATTAAGCTTAAAAAACTAGCTAGTGCCCTGGTGATGCGAGGGCTAAATGGTGGCTGAGGCTCTGTTTTTGGTTCAGCTACAAGTAGTAACGCCTTATATTCGGGGACACCCAGAGCCTTTGCCCAACGAGATAGCTGGCTCAGGCTTTGCTGCCCAATACCCCTCCCGGGAACATTGATTATCCTCAATAGGCTGACACTATCATAAGGGTTCTGGATAAGCCTGAGATAAGCAATAATATCCTTAATCTCTCGCCGCTCATAGAAGCGGGTGCCAGCCACCAGCTTATAAGCCACCCCGTAACGAACAAATGCCTCTTCAAGGGCTCTTGACTGGGCATTGGTCCGATACATCACGGCACAGTCGCCCCGGCTAACCTTCCCCTGCCCTACCAGGCGCTCTACCTCGCTAACTACAAACTGGGCTTCCTCATGCTCGGTATAGGTCTCAACCACCGTAGTTAGCTCACCTAGCTCATTATTCGTCCATAGCTCCTTGGGTTTGCGCTGCTGATTGGCTGAGATTATATGAGATGCCGTTTCCAGAATCATCTTAGTTGAGCGATAGTTTTGCTCCAGCAACACCAATTTAGCCTCGGGGTAGTCCTGCTCAAAGCTAAGGATATTACGCAGGTCAGCAAACCGCCACGAGTAGATTGATTGGTCAGGGTCGCCGACGACACAAATATTGCGATACTTCCCTGCCAGTTGCTTCATTAGTTCATACTGAACCAGGTTGGTATCCTGAAACTCGTCTACGAGGAGATGGAGGTATCTTGACTGGTATCGGGACAAAATCTCAGGGTTCATCTTAAATAGCTGAACTGCTTTCATTAACAAATCATCAAAATCAAGGGCGCTGCTTTCAGTCAATAGCTGCTGGTAGCGTTCATAGACACGTCCGACTATCTCTTCAAAATAGCTATGACTGCGCTGAATATAGTCTTGCGGGGTTAGTAGGCGGCTCTTGGCGGCGGAGATGGCTGATTGTACAGCCCGGGGGGCATATTGCTTGGGGTCAAGGTCTACTTCCTGAATACTGCGCTTGAGCAGGCTTACCTGGTCTTCCTCATCGTAGATTACAAACCTGGAGTCAATGCCTATAGCCCTGCCATCCCGGCGCAGGATGCGAGCGCAGATGGCATGAAAGGTGCCCAGAGTTAAATCTTTAACTGAACCACTGACCAGATGGTTAAGCCTCTCCACCATTTCTCTGGCGGCTTTATTGGTGAAGGTAACCGCCATAATCCGGTGTGGATTAACCCCACAAACGGTAATAAGGTAAGCCACCCGATGGGCAATAACCCTGGTCTTGCCACTGCCTGGACCAGCCAGAATCAGCACCGGCCCACCAATCGCCTCTACCGCTTGCCTCTGCGCTGGATTAAGCTCTGCCAAAATATCCATTTATAGCCATTATAACATTGGCACAGAGGAGTTCAAAGGAGAGCATTGTTTCTACTGGCTTGGTCAGTCAACTTGCTGGTTTGGTTGTGTATTTTTTGACCCGCCTTTCGTGCTCTTCTTTTCCAATGGGGCAGGCATCATGGCAAATCAGGCATTCAGTGAAACCGCGCTTAGTGTATTTTTTGGCATGCTTTTGCCAACCTTCACTGGGTTCGGCTAGCATCTCCTGGGGGACGATACATTTCCAGAAGTCTACCTTCTTCCCCGGCTCCACACCCTGGGAAGGGCCGGGAATAATGGCGCCAACGGGGCAAGCTTTCACACATAGCTCACAGTCACCGCAAAGGTCGTCTGTGAAGGGTTTGTCGTAAGGCAGAACGGCATCAGTTACCACTGAGCACCACCGCTGACGGGGACCAAGCAGGGGTGTAATACACAAGGTCAGCTTGCCAATCCAGCCCAGTCCGGCTAGGGTTGCCGCCGCCTTGGCATGAACGAAGTGGGTCACTACTGCTTTGTATCCAGCATCCCGGACTGCCTCAGAGAAGCGGTGAGCTCGGGCTTCGGTGAGCTCATAGTAAAGGTTATAGTACTGGGAATCAGGCACGTCATCGAATGGAATAGCCCCATTCGGTAGCACCGAGGTTACTACGGCATTAAATAGCGGGTCCCAGATGTGCCACCCAAGAACAATAACGCTTTTGGCTTCTGGTAAAAACCCATAGGGGGTATCCAAGCAGCGATTTGGAGGGAAAGGCACTTTAGCTAACTCGGCGGCATCAACCACGCCAAAGAATTCAAATCCGTTACTCAGGGCTTCAGCTCTCAATTTGTCTTTTAATTCTTGTGACATTTTTCACCTCCATCAGAAAGTGAGTTTATTTCTTATATTGTATATAATTACTGATTATTAGTCAATGGCTTTGTGGTAAGAGAAAAAACCTCTACATATAAATTGCATGTTAAATCATTCAAGTAGGTGGCTAAATATGACATTGACATGTAGTGGGAGAGGTAGTAGAATATGAATATATGCACTTATGCGCATCTCTCTTATACTCTACCTATAGGGGAAACTATGCAGGACTTGATTAGGGTGATGAAGGCTCTCTCCGACGAAACCAGACTCAGGATTCTGAAAGTTCTACTGGAGCAAGAATGCTGTGTCTGCGAGGTTATGCAAGCACTGGATATATCTCAGTCCCGGGCTTCGCGTAATCTTGGTATCCTTCAGGAAGCTGGTTTCTTGAGAGCGAGGAGAGACGGGGTGTGGATAGTTTATTCCGTGGACTGGCAGACGGCAAATCGCTACGCTATATCCTTGGCTAAGCTGCTGAAGGATTCCTTTCCTAACAATGGGGTATTAGCGCAAGATAAAGAAAGACTGAAGCACGCCAAACGGATAGGTCCAGGATGTAGAAAGGGGGTTAAATAAGATAGCTACCGAAGAAAGAGGGCTTGGTATATGGGAAAAGTATCTGACGCTTTGGGTTGTACTTTGTATGGGAGCAGGAGTATTAATAGGACTACTATTGCCTGATG
>CAZQRE010000113.1:0-3394 GCA_964595695.1 uncultured Dehalococcoidales bacterium | reverse complement strand
ATGTCACAGTAACTGCCCCTTCTTCCTCCACCTGGGCACCAATCCAGCAGCTAATAGCCATTTCCAGATTGGTAGCAACAAGCTTAAGGCGGGACTGGTCGATGGTTAAGAGGACATTATTGGTTATAGGCAGGGTGGTTCGGGTAGCTACCGCCCTCCCCACCACACTAAGCCCCCGATTTAGATTCTCCTGAAGACATGATAACCTCATTACACACCCCCAAAAGTATTATTAACTGTAATGGAGTAGTATATACCAATAATCAATTCTACTCAAGGTTTACTATACCACTCTTGCCACCACTTTTTCTAATTAGTCGAATATTTTCAATTTTGATGCCCCGGTCTACCGCCTTACACATATCATAGATGGTTAAGGCGGTAACCGCGGTAGCGGTAAGTGCCTCCATCTCCACCCCTGTCTTACCTATACTCTTTACCGTAGTGGTAATCTCCACCGCACAATTGGTCTCATCCAAATTGAACTCAACCTTAATATCTCCAATAAGAACGGGGTGGCACAGGGGTATTATGTAAGGGGTTTGCTTGGCTGCCATAATACCAGCTAGCTGAGCTACAACCAGAACATCCCCCTTTGGCATAGAACCTTTCTTTATCCGGTCAAAAGTAGAAGCCTTCATCCTGACCAGGCACTTGGCTAGTGCCTCACGCTGGGTATCAGGTTTCTGGGTAACATCTACCATACGGGGTCGACCCAAGGCGTCTAAATGTGTTAGCTCTTCCACTACCGGGGCTTCTGGCTGTCCTTTTCCTGACAGCACAGGTTGCAGCCTTTCACCTTGACTGGCTAAATTGGTAGCCAGGGTGTGAGCTTCCTGGTGAAAGAGATTTGTAGTATTTCGGTCAATCCACTGCCAGCCTACCTTTCGCTGGCTAACCGCCTCATCTAACTGTTCCCACAGGTCGCGGTTGGCGCGCCTTTGCCACCCTCGGCTCATACAACCAAAAAGATACTGGCTATCTGTATATACAACCACTTCCGCACCTGGCGGAGTCTGCATGATGCCTTCAAGAGCAGCCGTAATCTCCATACGGTTGCTAGTCGTTTTCTTGACCATGCCTGAGAAAACACGCTTTTGTCCACTTTCAACGACAACAGCTCCCCACCCCCCCTGACCTAAAACCAGGTTATAAGCTCCATCGGTATATATCTCAATCATCCTTAACCTCACCCCCTTAATCCCCCTCTCCATGATAGGAATATCTTCCTTGCACGAGGGGGAAGACATTTATGATATGAATGTATCTTCTTATCATGGGGCTTTGCCCCTTCAATCTACCCTATGATGAATGAACTTTCAACCCCCAACTTGAGAAAATGGTCGGTCTTTAGGTATGTAGCCCTCGGCCAGGTGATGGCGCAGTGGCTTGCTGGCAACCGCCTCCTCAATCAGTTGTTTCAGCCCGACTGAAGATATACCACTACGCAGCGGCTGCTTCAGGTCTATTTCCTCCTCGGCTAAGAGACAGGGGCGGAGCTTACCATCGGCAGTAAGACGCAACCGATTACAACGGAAACAGAAATGCTCACTAACCGGTGTAATAAAGCCAATGGTGCCCGTAGCCTCAGGAAAACGAAAATACTTGGCTGGTCCATTGCCTACACCGGGCAGGCAGGACTCCAATTCCCCCAACTGCTCAAGACGCCTTCTCATATCACTAACTGGAACAAATTGAAGGGCTATGGTAGTCGCCGCAGCAAAGGGTATAAGCTCGATAAAGCGCACATGCCAGCCCTCATTAATGGTTTTGGTAGCAAAATTAAGCACTTCATCATCATTAATACCCGACATAACCACCATATTAATCTTAACTGGATTAAGCCCAACTGACCTGGCGACATCAATGCCTTCCAGGACATCACCAAGGTTATTGCCACAGGTAATAAACTCAAACTTATCCGGCTTAAGTGTATCCAGACTTACATTAACTCGCCGTAAGCCGGCTGATTTTAGCTCGGCAGCATAGCGACCAAGCAAGATTCCGTTTGTAGTCAGAGAAATATCATCTATGGCATCTATTTGCGCCAACATCTGGATTAATCTAGACAGTCTTGACCTCACCAGGGGTTCACCACCGGAAATCCTTACCTTATTTATGCCTAATTCAGCGGCTGCCTTGGCTATGGTATAGATTTCCTCATAGGTGAGAATGTCACGGTGAGACAACAGGTAAACACCGCCAGGTGGCATACAGTAGATACAACGCAGATTACAGCGGTCAGTTACCGAGATACGCAGATAATTTACAGGACGCTGGAAGGAATCAGAAAGCCCGGTCATGAATAATATTTCCTGTTAAGATTTTGGCTAATTTACACAATATATTTACTGCCCCGAAATTCACCAAAAAATCAGAATTTCTTGGAACAGATTAGCCTCTCCAGCACCTGGAATACTTTTCCTGCTGCCTGCCCCCGATGACTAACCTGGTTTTTTATTTCCAGAGGTAATTCAGCCATTGTCTTATCTAGCTGAGGAAGGTAAAAGACCGGGTCATAACCAAAGCCGTGCTTACCCTTCGGCTCAAAAGTAATAATGCCCCGACACTCACCGGAGCAAAACTCTACCTCACCATCAGGTGTAGCTATAGCAATAACACACCGGAAACGGGCAGACCGCTCTGGCCACGGAATGCCCTTGAGCCGTGACAATAAGTAGTTGACCCTCTCCCTATCTGAAGCACCCTCACCAGCATAGCGAGCCGATAACCAACCGGGCTCACCACCCAAAGCATCAACCTCAAGCCCTGAATCATCAGCCAGGGTCACTAGCTGGCTCGGGGCAGCCAATACCGTTGCCTTTAATCTAGCATTTTCCTCCAGGCTCCTCCCCACCTCACTAACTACAGTGTTAATACCCTGCTCAGCTAGGGTAACCAGCTCATAGGCAGGGTTGTGGAGTAGACTCCTATACTCATACACCTTGGCTTGATTGTTTGTCGCCAGGAGGAGCTTGGGCATACTGGTAATTAAAGGTTGATAAACCTTCCCTCCAGTTTTTTCATTACCTGAGGCATAGTAGTATATTCCATCTGCTCTAAGGGCAGGCGGTGTGGCTCAAAGGGACCATGACAACGCATAAAGTTGGCTATCTCGTTTGCCTGCCTGCGGGCTGGGTCAAAGGACTTATCAGCAAACATATCACGAGGTCCAATTAGCTTGCCTCCACAAAGTTGAAAGCCAAGTGCCACCACTCTGGGTGGTCCATCAAAGCGAGTCGGGGTGCTATCTTCAATAGACACCGGCATAAAGGGACCGTGATGTGAGCCCCGCATCCAGCCCTCCACCAGTAGGGGTAAAGTGAATGGTTCCAGCACCTCTCCTACCGCCGGGAATTGCCCCTGGGAGCGGACAATACACACCGGGTCATCC